>NZ_QRKI01000015.1:0-144755 GCF_003471885.1 Bacteroides sp. AM16-24 | reverse complement strand
TTAAGGGGGTAGAATCGCTTGGTTTTAGGGGGCAGCTTACACTGGATTTTCCAAGGCTCTTAATGGATGGATAAAAGAGGAACTGATGATAGACTACCGAATAGACAATTGTCGTTCGCGCGATCAGGTAAGAACTGTTTTAGAGAACTACATGGAATACTACAATAAGCAGCGCCTCTGTTTTGCTATTGGGTATGATACTCCCGTAGGCTATCGGAAGAGATATTACAAAGGTGAATTAGACAGAAAAGACACTTTTTCTAAGAGAGAACTATCCGAATTACCGAAATTTGTACAGAAGAGGAAAAATCATGCTGATAATCAAAAGGTTGAATAATGTGTCTACTTTTAAAAAGAAAAACTTGTGAAAATAGATGAGAATGTCTACTTTCGCAAAAGAGAAATTAAGGAAAAGTGTAGTATTGACTATTTTTAAAAATAGTATTAACTAAAGATTATTTTTAGTGTCTACTTTATAGAGCTGCTGCAACCGCTGCAATCTCGATTTGGATTTTCTTGATTTATCACTTGTTTTTGATTTGGATTTTCCGGACTTATTCATCTATTTCGGTTTGGATTTTCCAGAATATAGTGTATCTTTGTACTGAAACTGAAAGGAATAAATCGTATGGCACAATATTTTAAGAGACATATAGATGCATATCTGGAAGAATGGAAAGATAGTTCGAACAGGAAACCTTTATTGGTGAGAGGAGCCAGGCAGGTAGGAAAATCATCTGCCATACGGCATTTAGGGGAACACTTTAAATATTTTGTTGAGATCAACCTTGAACGCCAGAAGAATATAAAGCCACTGTTCGGAGAGAATCTGGATGTGAAAAAATTATGTAGTCAGCTTAGTGCCATTTATAACACGCCGATTATTCCCGGAGAAACCCTACTGTTCATAGATGAAATTCAGGAATCGCAACGCGCCATATCATCACTGCGCTATTTTTATGAAGATTATCCCGAACTGCACGTCACAGCAGCCGGGTCTCTGCTGGAATTTACGCTGAACGAATTGCCATCATTCGGTGTAGGAAGGATACGTTCCATGTATATGTACCCCTTCTCTTTTGACGAATTTCTGGAAGCTCAAGGACTTGGTTTGCAAACTGATTACAAACAGAATGAAACAGACTGCGAACATCCGCTTCCTGCACCACTACATGAGGAGATGATATCGCAACTTCGCTCTTACTATTTGGTGGGCGGTATGCCCGAAGCCGTGAGAATATGGGTGGAGACTGCCGATTATAATAAATGTTTCGTTGTACATAATGATATACTGGATACCTATCAGGATGATTTCAAGAAATATAAAACGCGGATCTCACCTTTGCTACTTTCGCAAACATTAAAGTCGGTAGCTCTGCAAGCCGGACAGAAGTTTGTCTACGCACAGGTGAGCGATGGTATTGACGGAACAGCGGTAAAAGAAGCACTATCTTTGCTGTCACTCGCCGGGCTGGTTACTCCCGTGACGCATACTGCTGCCAACGGCATCCCATTAGGAGCAGAAATCAATGAGAAATTCAGAAAATTCCTCTTCTTGGACGTCGGGCTTATGCAGTCTTTATTAGGTATTCAACCTATGGATATTCTCATTACCAATGAGACTGATTTTGTAAACAAAGGCGGAATGTCGGAAGTTTTTGCCGGATTGGAGTTGATGAAGTATGCCAGTTATCTAAAGAAAGCCGACTTGTATTATTGGCAACGCACAGAACGGAATGCACAAGCTGAAGTAGATTACGTAATCAGCAGAAAGGGTAAGATATATCCCATAGAAGTAAAAGCCAATAACTCCGGCAGCATGCAAAGCATGTATAAGTTCATGGAATTAAAAGGTTCCGATTATGGGATAAGGACAAGCCTTGAGCCCTTCTCTTCTTACGAAAAAGTAAAAGTAGTGCCCCTGTATGCGCTATCGAACAAAGTGCTACAAGAATAAGCCGGCATTTTTCAGCACCAAGTTCTTTTTTTATCGCCATTATAAAACTTTTCTTCAAAATTCCGGCAGGTGTTTTTAAGCATCTGCCCTGAAAAGCATGTACTTTCTGAATGATTGTATTTGAAAAAATACAATATATACCCTTTTTATATTTATGAAACAAGTAGCTATTGTAGGCATCCAAGGTGTGCCTGCAAGATACGGTGGCTTCGAGACTTTAGTGGAGAACATTATCGGTGATAACTGTTGCTCCGAAGTCCGTTATACCGTTTTTTGTAGTGGTAAGGATTATGCCACCCACATGAAAACCTACAAGGAAGCACAACTGAAATACGTCCCGCTATTCCATGCCAATGGGGCGCAAAGCACTCCATACGATATCCTGTCGATGCTTAAATGTCTGCGAGGCTATGATGCAGTAGTCATATTAGGCGTGTCGGGCTGCATTTTCCTACCCATATTCAGGCTATTGTATCGCAAGCGGCTAATAGTGAACATTGACGGACTGGAACACCGGAGAGCCAAATGGGGCAGATTTGCCAAGTGGTTTCTGCGGACAAGCGAGGCAATGGCAGTGCGCTATGCGGATGTAGTGATTACCGATAACAAAGGCATTCAGGACTATGTGACAAGTACCTATCACAAACACTCGGAACTGATAGCTTACGGCGGAAATCATGTATTAAGGGATGTACCAATGATGAGACAAAACGAAATATTAGAAAAATACGGGCTTATAAAAAAGGAATATGCCGTTTCTATTTGTCGCATTGAGCCTGAAAACAATTGTCACATTACGCTCGAGGCATTTGCGGAAGTGGGACAGAAACTGGTGTTTATAGGTAACTGGAAATATAGTACGTACGGAAAAGAGTTACAGAGAAAATACTCCAACTATCCGAATATATGTATGTTGAGCGCTGTATATGCTCTTGATGTCCTATACACATTAAGAAACAATGCAAGAGTCTATATCCATGGTCATAGTGCCGGAGGTACAAATCCATCATTGGTGGAAGCCATGTTTTTCGGCAAGCCGATTTTGGCATACGATGTGGTCTATAACCGGGAAACTACGGAAAACGAAGCTTGCTACTTCCAAAACTGCGAACAGTTGGTGAAGCTACTGCACGGAACAGAGGAAAGTGGAGAACTGCTGAAAGAAATTGCAGAAAGACGATATACATGGAAGTATATAGCAAAACAATATGAGGCATTATATGAATAAAAGAATCTTATCATTTCTTATTGGAGTAGCCACAATGATGTGCAACGGCATGAGTTGTGGCGCCCAAACACAAAGAGAATCGTACGTAGATATATTTTCCGGTGTGGAATTCAATTATCGGAATATATATTATAACAATAAATTGTATGACTTACTGATAAACCTGACTCCGGGTTTCAAGTGGCATCTCAAGCATCAATGGATGATAGCGGCAGAAGGATATGTTCCTATCTACAATGATTACGGAGAACGATACAAAAGAATACGGCTGAACATGGCCGTAGTGTCCAAAGAGGCGCAATGGGGCAAACAGTTCTTCAAGTTTAGCGGCGGATTGTTTGGCCGGGAACGATACGGAATAGACATGAAGTGGATGTACCCGATGAACCACTGGCTTGCCGTGGACGCACAAATAGGCTATACGGGATTTTGCTCGATGGCTGTGGACTGGGAATGCAGCAAGATGGAGAGGGTGACAGGATGGATAGGCGCAAGGATGTATATGAACAAACTGAATACAGAATTTCGCCTGCAAGGAGGAAGGTATATTTATGAGGACTATGGAGTGAGGGGGGAATGTATGCGACACTTCAAACATTGTACTGTAGGGGTGTATGCCCAATACAGCGATTGGGGCGAAGAAAATTTCGGCTTCAAGGTTGTTATGATGATTCCACCTTACAAACGGAAAATGCGAAAAATAAACTTTCGCCCGGCATCTAATTTCCGGTTGACTTACAACCTGCAGGCTGATCCTTACTCCATGCTAATGTACAGGACAGATCCGGAAGAAAATGAACGGGAAGGCAACTTCAACCGGAATTCACTGCAATGGGGAGCGAACAGGATGCCTGCCGATTTCTCCGAAAAGGAAGGAGGTAGTGGGAAATGAAAAATGAAGAATTAAAAATGAAGGATAAGGGGAGGCGTGTAAAATGGTTACTTGTCATGATATTTTTTGCTTTCCAGACAACTGCTGCCCAGCAATACACAGGTACAACCGGGCTTATTCATACTCCTTCGGCTGAAATTAATAAAGAGGGAACAGCGAGAATGGATGTTGATGGAAATTGGGAGAAAAAGACAGGATATTACTATCAGGACCGCTACTTCTCGCTAAAGTTGCGTCCGCTGAAAGAAGGTAAATATTGGCCGGCCATCGCCATAGGAACCAACGATCCGTATGGTACAAACGGGAAAAATAACAAGGCCGATGTTCCTGCGAATGAGGGAAAAAGTAATAATGGTGACGGGAAGAGCCAATATTTCTGCAATTACTACATAGCCGCTACCAAGCACTTTCCAATCAACAATCACCAAATCGGCATACATGCCGCCTACCGAAAGTGGAAACGCGACTATAACCGAAAATGGAACGGACTTGTAGGAGGCATTACTTATCAGCCCTCTTTTGCAAGGAACCTTCGGGTGATAGCAGAATATACAGGCGGTGATATCAATGTGGGTGCCGACTGCCTGCTATGGAAGCATCTATTGCTACAAACCTCCTTGCAGGATGGAAAATATTTCTCCGGAGGGGTTTGCTTCCAAATGAATTTATTCTAAAATTCATCATAATATAGGCGAAAAGTCTATCAAATCAATTAATAATTAACTAAAAAAGGAGACATGAAAATGAATTCAAATTTAAAGAAGTGGAGTGTTTTAACTCTCGTTGCAGCAGCAACAACTTTAGGACTCTTATCCTGCCATGACAAGGACGAAGAGAAAGTAGAGGTTCCGGTAGTAGAAGCCGTAACCCACAGTATTGGCGGCGTGGTGCTGACACCTGCCGAGGAAGCCGTCAGTGGCGCTAAAGTGACAGCAACTCTCGGAGACAAGACTTTGGAAGCCAGCACCGACGCACAAGGTAAGTTTGTGTTTGAGGATCTGGAAAAGGCCGGTACATACGCCTTGGCTTTCACTGCCGACGAACGAATAGATGCGAGTACGGAAGTCGTGATTGCCGATGATAAGAAATCGCATAACGAAAGTATCACCATCGTGATGGATAAAAAAGCGGTGGAGCAAAAAGTGACCGAAGAGGTAAAAGTAGAGATTAAAACCGACGAAGAAGCCCAAAAGGCTGCCGATGAAGCGACCCAACAGGAAAATGCAACCGAAGAGGCTAAAGAAGACTTGGCAGACGTAACCAAGGATCAGATTGTCCAGACGAAAGAAGAAGTAAAAGTAGAAGCATCGACCGAAGTGGCAGCGGAAGATGCGGAGGCTGCCGTAACAGTGGAAGTAGCCATTCCCGCCCAGACCGTGATGTACGTTAAGGACGAGACCGGCAAAGTGGTAGACGTGCCCGAAGATCTCACGATTACGATAGCACCTGTAGCCCATGTAGCTTCGGCAGAAGACAATACAACTGAATCACCGGCTTCGGCACCTGCTGTAGCCACCGTGGTTTGCGGTCCTGATGGACTTCAATTTGCTACTCCTGTTGACTTGACAGTTGCCAACCCGATGGGTGACGAAAGCTTTGAAGGTGCCGCACTTTATTATCTCAATCCGAAAACAAACCTATGGGAAAAAGAAACAGCGGAAGTAAAATTAACAGATGACGGTTACAAGACTCAGGTTACTCACTTTTCCGCTTACTCGGTAAAACTCCCGGAGATTGCCCCGACCATTACAACTGCCAGCGAAAACCTCACCGTAACAGGCGTTGACAACACACTCGGCTCAAAAACGCTGACTAATGTGGAAATTCCTTATACCGTGAAGCAAGGAGTAGAAACAAATGATATAAAATCGGCTTGCAGCGCCCAAGGATTGTCGGACACGAGCTTCCGCATGATTAAAAACATTGTGGCTAACCGTGTCGGTACAACTAAAGTTAATACCGAAGAGAAGACTTACAAAACCGGTATGAATTTACAGGTAGGTCAAGGTATACGTATCGTATCTGCATCCCAGGCACTGACCAACTACACTTGGAATTTTAAGGTAACTACTTCCAATGGGGTTAAAGTTGTGAAGGTCACCGCCAAAAAATATGGCGCGGCAAGCATCCAGATTCAAGGTTACAGCAGGGATCATACAGGTGGTTCAAACTAAAGACCAACAATTGTATGTATAATAAAAAGGCGCTCCAAATAATTGGGGCACCTTTTATATATCCGCCATTATGAACAACAATATATGATCTTTGGAATCTCCTTCCCTTACATTCAGGTGAAAGAATCCCTCTGTTTCCCTTGCATTTCACAGGAAAAAGCGCGATTTTTGCCCATCAAACCAATAATTCGTGATAAGCCATGCTCAGCAAGCTTAAATTAAACCAGCTTTATTTTAAAGATACGCAGTTTGCCAACCTGATGACGCGCCGCATTTTCAATGTCCTTCTGATAGCCAACCCATACGATGCTTTTATGCTGGAAGACGACGGGCGCATAGATGAAAAAATATTTAATGAATACACATCGCTCTCCCTGCGTTATCCTCCACGTTTTACCCAGGTATCCACCTGTGAAGAAGCGTTGGCACAACTTTCCACCGTACCGTTCGACCTCATCATCTGCATGCCGGGTACGGGAGATAACGACAGTTTCGATGTAGCACGCCACATCAAGAGCCTGTATGAACATATCCCCATGGTGATACTGACGCCTTTCAGTCACGGCATCACCAAGCGTATTGCCAATGAAGACTTGAGCCCCTTCGAATATATCTTCTGTTGGTTGGGAAATACCGATTTGCTGGTGTCTATCATCAAACTGATAGAGGACAAGATGAACCTGGAGCACGATGTAAACGAAGTCGGTGTACAAGTGATTCTGGTAGTGGAAGACGGTATCCGGTTCTACTCGTCTATCTTGCCCAACCTTTATAAATTCGTGCTGAAACAAAGCCAGGAATTCAGTACCGAAGCATTGAATGCCCACCAGCGGACACTGCGTATGCGTGGACGTCCGAAGATCGTGCTGGCGCGTACATACGAAGAAGCTATCGGTATCTACGAGAAATACAAGAATAATATATTAGGAGTGATTACCGATGTCCGCTTTCCACGCGTGGAACGTGGCGAAAAGGACGGACTGGCAGGTATCAAGCTGTGCGCAGCTATCCGTAAGGAAGATCCGTTCGTGCCACTCATCATCCAGTCGTCCGAATCGGAAAATGCACTGTATGCATCCAAATACGGTGCCGCCTTCATCGACAAGAACTCCAAGAAGATGGATGTGGACCTGCGCCGCATCGTATCGGACAACTTCGGTTTCGGCGATTTCATTTTCCGCAATCCCGATACGCTGGAAGAGATAGCCCGCGTAAAGAACCTGAAAGAATTGCAGAATATCCTCTTTGCCGTACCCGCTGAGTCGTTCCTCTACCATATCAGCCGTAACCACGTCAGCCGCTGGCTCTACTCACGCGCCATGTTCCCGGTGGCAGAGTTCCTGAAACCTATCACTTGGAACAGTCTGCAAGACGTGGATGCCCACCGCAAGATCATATTCGAAGCCATCGTAAAATACCGTAAGATGAAGAACCAAGGTGTGGTAGCCGTGTTCAAGCGTGACCGCTTCGACCGTTACTCCAACTTTGCCCGTATCGGTGATGGTTCATTGGGAGGCAAAGGCCGTGGACTGGCTTTTATTGACAACATGGTGAAGCATCATCCCGAATTTGAAGAGTTCGATAATGCCCGCGTTGCCATCCCTAAGACAGTAGTACTCTGTACCGATGTCTTCGACGAGTTCATGGAGACGAACAACCTGTATCAGGTAGCCCTCTCCGATGCTGATGACGACTTAATCCTGCGCTACTTCCTGAAAGCCAAACTACCCGACCGATTGGTGGAAGACTTCTTCACTTTCTTCGATGTAGTGAAATCACCGCTTGCCATCCGCTCGTCTTCCTTACTCGAAGATTCGCACTATCAGCCCTTCGCCGGAATCTATAATACTTATATGATTCCTTATCTGGATGATAAATACGAAATGCTCCGTATGCTGTCCGATGCCATCAAAGGTGTATATGCTTCGGTCTATTTCCGCGACAGCAAGGCGTATATGCAGGCCACAAGCAATGTCATCGATCAGGAGAAGATGGCTGTCATCCTGCAAGAGGTAGTCGGCAACCAATATGGCGACCGTTATTACCCCAATATGTCCGGCGTGGCACGTTCGCTCAACTATTACCCCATCGGTGATGAAAAGGCCGAAGAAGGTACAGTAAACCTCGCCCTCGGTCTTGGCAAGTACATCGTAGACGGTGGCATGACGCTCCGCTTCTCTCCTTATCATCCCAATCAAGTGTTACAAACCAGTGAAATGGAGATAGCCCTGAAAGAGACGCAAACCCGTTTCTATGCCCTCGATCTGCGCAATGCCGGACACGATTTCTCTATGGACGATGGCTTCAACCTGCTGAAACTGCACGTGAAAGAGGCGGAAAAGGATGGAGCACTGAACTATATAGCCTCTACCTACGATCCTTACGACCAGATTATCCGCGATGGTCTGTATCCCGGTGGACGCAAGGTAATCACTTTCGCCAACATCCTGCAACATGACGTTTTCCCGTTGGCACGCATCCTGCAACTGGTATTGAAGTATGGTGAGCAGGAAATGCGCCGCCCCGTCGAGATAGAGTTTGCCGCCACCATGAGCCGCGAACAAGATAAATCGGGCACTTTCTACTTGTTGCAAATACGTCCTATCGTAGACACCAAAGAAATGCTGGATGAAGACCTCACCGCCATACCGGATGAGAAAACCTTGCTCCGCTCCAACAACTCGCTGGGTCATGGCATTATGAACGATATCTATGACGTCATCTACGTGAAGACGGATGACTATAGCGCATCGCACAATCAGGAGATTGCCTGGGAGATAGAGAAGCTGAACCAGCAATTCCTGGACGAAGGGCAAAACTATGTCCTCGTCGGTCCCGGACGCTGGGGAAGTAGTGACACTTGGCTCGGCATCCCCGTGAAGTGGCCGCACATCAGCGCCGCCCGCGTCATTGTGGAAGCCGGACTGACGAATTACCGTGTAGACCCCAGTCAGGGAACCCATTTCTTCCAGAACCTAACATCTTTCGGCGTAGGGTATTTCACCATCAATGCATTTATGAACGACGGTGTATACAACCAGGAATTCCTGAATGCCCAACCTGCCGTACACGAGACGAAATACCTGCGGCACGTTCATTTCGAACAACCTGTAACAGTAAAGATGGATGGCAAGAAGAAGCTGGGAGTAGTACTGATGCCCGAAGAATAATTTCTGTTCTCATTCAAAGAGGATATGATTAGTGATGAACGTTCAGTTCTATCACCACCACCTCGCTGGGGGCAAACATGCGGATATTCTTATTGGAAGTCCCCAGACCATTGGTAATGATCATCGGTATTCCTTGGGAATTGCGCTTCAATCCGCCACGAAACCGCTGTCCGTAGTGCGAAGGAAGAATGGGAGCATAAAGCCCGAACAGCGTCACCTGCCCACCGTGTGTATGTCCGGCAAGGACAAGGTCGGTATTCGTTATGGCAACATCCTCGGCATAGTCGGGCGTATGCATCAGCAGAATCACGAAATCATCAGGTGAAAGGGCGAGCGTAGGAGATACACCATTCTTCTGCAGATCAAAAGGATTGCGCACGCCGGCTATCAGAATCTCCGCCCCGTCCCGCTTCAGTGTATCCACGCGGTGCTCCAGCAAATGAATGTTGTGTGCCTCCAATTGGCGCACAATGTCGGCATAACAGGCCTCATAATCGTTGTTGCCCAGCACCACGTAGGTGCCCATCGGCACTTTCACCGCCGCCAGGGCGGAGACGACAGGTGCCACATACTCACATCCCTCATGCAAGTCGCCACCCACCAGCAGCACGTCTGCCCGCTGGTCATTGAGCAAGCGGACCAGGTTCTCCAGACCTTTCTCCTTGAAAAGACTTTTGTAGTGCAAATCAGAAATAAAGGCAATGCGAAAACCGTCGAAAGCAGCAGGCACATCGGGGTGACTGAACTTGTACGTCCGTACCCGGCTGATGCCCCGGTAGCCGGAACCTGCCTTTGAAGAGGTTATTTCTGTATCGACGAGTCGGATACTGTCCGCTACCGAAGTCTCCGGCGGCAGAGAAGGAAGTACGTACAGGTTCGATCTACAAGAAGAGAGAAACAGTACTCCAAGAATCACATAGAGGAATTTCTTCATCATATACAAGCAGTATTTTCTTCATTACACAGACACAAAGATAGGCATTTTCAGTATCTTTGTTGCAAGAATCGGTAAACAAGCATTCACCCTAAACTAAAAACGGAAATATGAAAGAGATTAAACTGAATTCACCTTATGCCTGGTTTCTCGCCGCCCGTCCCAAGACCTTGACGGGAGCCATCATCCCCGTACTGCTGGGTAGTGCCCTGGCTTTCAGCGATGGGGAGTTCAAGACCCTGCCCGCCCTGCTGTGCGCCCTCTTCGCCTGCGGCATGCAAATTGCCGCAAATTTCATCAATGACCTTTTCGACTTTCAGAAAGGCACCGACCGTAAAGATCGTCTGGGTCCGCCACGTGCTTGCGCCGAAGGCTGGATTACTCCGGGAGCCATGAAACTTGGCATCGGCTGCGCATTGCTGCTGTCGTGCCTGGCAGGACTGGCACTGCTCTTCACCGTCTGGGGACAACTGCCCCACGGAGGCTGGGAACTGGTGGCGCTGGGAGTGGTATGTATCCTGTTTGCCTTTCTCTACACCACGCTGCTCTCCTATCTGGGCTGGGGCGATGTGCTGGTGCTGGTCTTCTTCGGCTTCGTGCCCGTCTGCGGCACCTACTACGTACAGGCCTACACGCTGAATATGGACGTGTTGGTACTGTCGCTCGTCAGCGGTCTGGCCATAGACACCCTGCTGATGGTGAACAACTACCGCGACCGCGAGCAAGATGCCGTGAGTGGCAAGTGTACACTGGTAGTGCGCTATGGCCGGAAGTTCGGTGAAAATATGTATTTAGGGCTGGGTATTGCCGCCACGCTGCTCTGCCTCTGGTTTGTAAATACCGGCCGACTGACGCTGATCGAGTTTATCTGGGCCCCCTGCGTCTACCTCTGCATGCACGCCCTGACGTGGCGCAAGATGGTGAACATCCGCAGCGGCAAAGGGCTGAACCGTATCCTGGGCGAAACTTCACGCAACATGCTATTCCTGGGCATACTGCTGGCCGTAGCACTGGCTGCATAAACGCAGCAGGCATTCGGATTCATCTCATGAGACTATTTAAGGTCGTCTCATGAGATAAATTATTACCTTTTGCCGTACATCTTCTCGTAATAGTGCTGGTAGTCGCCGCTGGTTACTTCTTCCACCCACGCCTGGTTATTCAGATACCACTCAATGGTCTTCACGATACCGTCTTCGAACTTCGTTTCGGGATACCAGCCCAGAGCAGCGGTAATCTTTGCCGGGTCGATGGCATAACGTTGGTCATGACCGAGACGATCCTTCACGAAAGTAATCAGGTCTTCATTAATCCAGCTGATGTCAATCTGACCATCTTCGTCTTTCGTCTTCTTCTTCAGGACTTCGCGATATTCGGGTTTCTCCGTCATCAGGCGGTGGATAGTGGCAATGGTCAGCTTCACAATTTCAAGGTTGGTCTTTTCGTTATGGCCACCTACGTTGTACACTTCACCTTCCACACCTTCGCGAACCACCAGGTCGATAGCTTTGCAATGGTCTTCTACATAGAGCCAGTCGCGCACATTGCTGCCGTCACCGTAGACAGGAAGTTTCTTTCCTTCCAGAATATTCTTGATGATAAGCGGAATCAACTTTTCGGGGAAGTGATACGGGCCGTAGTTATTGGAACAACGGGTAATGGTCACCGGCATTTTATAGGTATCATGGTAAGCCATAACCACCATGTCGGCACTGGTCTTGGAAGCACTGTACGGGCTATGCGGACAAAGCGGGGTTTGCTCCGTGAAGTAGCCGTCGGTACCCAACGAACCGTACACCTCGTCCGTAGACACCTGATGGTAGCGCACACCCTTGCGCCAGGTAGGATAGCCATTCTCATCCTTACCCGTCACCCAAGCACGGCGGGCTGCATCCAGCAGGTTCTGCGTACCCAGAATATTAGTAACGAGAAAAAGCTGCGGGTTCTCAATACTGCGGTCTACGTGACTCTCGGCAGCAAAATTCACCACATAGTCAAATTTAAATTTGGCAAACAACTCGTCAGCAAGTATCCGGTCGCAGATGTCACCTTTTACAAAGAAACAGCGTTCGTCATCAATGTCTTTAGCGATGGTTCCAAGGTTTCCGGCATAGGTTAAAGCATCAAGTATCACAAGCTGCACGTCATCATGCTTTGCCAGGATGTACTTGATATAGTTGGCGCCGATAAATCCGGCAGCACCGGTTACAAGATAAGTCTTCATTTATTTATGATTTATAATTTATGATTTATGATATTCTCAGCGGTGTGAATTGGCAAGTTCCATCAGGTAGGTGCCATATTCTGTTTTGCCAAGTTGTTCACCAAGACGGTAAAGCTGGTCGGCATCTATCCAACCCTTGCGCCAAGCTATCTCTTCGATGCAGCTGACGCGGAAACCTTGACGGTTCTGTATGGTAGCCACAAAGTTGCTTGCTTCCAGCAAACTGTCGCAGTTTCCGGTATCGAGCCATGCGAAACCACGACCGAAGATTTCTACTTTTAACGTGCCCTCGTCCAGATACAGCCGGTTCAGGTCCGTGATTTCATATTCGCCACGGGCGGAAGGTTTCAGGGCAGCAGCTTTGGCAGTAACGGTAGAGTCGTAGAAATACAGACCGGGCACTGCATAGTTGCTCTTGGGCTGTGCAGGTTTCTCTTCGAGGGAAATCGCTTTTCCGTCGGCATCAAACTCCACCACACCATAAGCACGCGGATCCTTCACATAATAACCGAAGATACACGCACCTTTTTCAATAGAGGCAGCACGTTTCAGCATGGCAGAAAAGCCCTGTCCGTAGAACATGTTATCACCCAGAATGAGACATCCCGGCTCACCGTTCAGAAACTCGGCCCCCAACACGAAAGCCTGAGCCAATCCGTTAGGCTGCTCTTGTATCTTATAAGAAAAAGACATTCCAAGCTCTTCACCCGTACCCAGCAATTCGCGAAACATGGGCAAGTCACGTGGAGTGGAGATAATCAGCACTTCGCGTATCCCCGCCAACATAAGCGTGGAAAGCGGATAATAAATCATTGGCTTGTCATAAACCGGCATAATCTGCTTGGAAATAGCCTTAGATAAGGGGTAAAGACGGGTGGCGCTACCACCGGCAAGAATAATTCCTTTCATATTTCAGTTCTTTTTTCGGTTGATACAAATATAGAATAAAATAAGAAGGAGGACAACGCCCCACGGCTCTCGGTGATCTATTCAGGCTACAAAGATAATGCAAACGGAATGCAGTACAAAATAATTTAAATTATTTTTAGGAGCTTTCTCACCCTGCCAATTCTATCACTTCAAGGTCCTTGAACACTCCGTTATCCACAATAAAGCGCACCATGGTACGTACTTTATGGAATCCGGAGATACCTGCAGCACCAGGATTGATGTGCAGCATATCAAGTGTTTTGTCATACTTTACCTTTAGTATATGGGAGTGTCCGCTGATGAAAAGCTTAGGCGGATGCACCAAGATACTGCCTCGTATGGAGGGATCATAATTGCCGGGATAACCGCCGATATGCTTTATCAAGACCTCGGCACCATCGACCGTGAAGCGGTTGATTTGCGGATAGACCTGACGGATGTCTTGCCCGTCGATGTTACCATACACGGCACGGAAAGGACGGAATGTCTCCAGCTTCCGGGCCACCTCCAGCGAACCGATGTCACCGGCATGCCAGATTTCATCACACGTCTCAAAATATTGCAGATATTTTTCATCCCAATAGCCGTGTGTATCGGATAATAAACCAACTTTTGTCATCTTTCTTTTGTTTATCTGTGCAAAGGTAACTATATTTGGGCAAATCTTGATGAAACCATGGAAAACCAATATCAATATTTTAAACGGGACATCAGTTGGCTGTCATTCAACTACCGTGTCCTGCTGGAAGCGGAAGATGATACTCTTCCACTATACGAACGCATTAACTTTATATCCATTTATTCTTCCAACTTGGAGGAATTCTACAAAATACGCGTTGCCGACCATAAGGCAATAGCTACCGGTGCCGCACAAAGTGACGAGGAAACAGTACAATCGACCATCGAACTGGTAGACGCAATCAATCTTGAAGTAAACCGCCAGATGGAGGACCGTATCCGCATCTATGAACAGAAAATACTTCCTGCCCTGAAGAAAAACCATATCATCTTTTATCAGAGCCGCAACGTAGAACCGTTTCATCGTGACTTTGTACGACGTTTTTTCCGGGAAGAAATCTTCCCTTTCCTGCAGCCCGTACCTGTTTCCAAAGATAAGGTTATCTCCTTCCTGCGAGACAACCGCCTGTATCTGGCCGTCCGCCTTCACCTGAAAGGATTGCCGCCCGGTGCTCCCGGACGTACGCAGTACTTCGTGATGAAGCAACCTTACAGCAAAGTACCCCGTTTCATCGAACTACCCAAAGTGGGGAACAACTATTACCTGATGTTCATCGAAGATATCATCAAGGCCAATCTGGATGTGATCTTTCCTGGTTATGATGTGGACAGCAGTTATTGTATCAAGATTTCGCGCGATGCGGATATACTGATAGACGATGCCGCCAATACTTCCGAAATCATAGAACAGGTGAAGACCAAGGTGAAAAAGCGCAAGATAGGAGATGTCTGCCGTTTTGTGTACGACCGTGCCATGCCGCAGGACTTCCTCGACTACCTGATAGATGCTTTCCATATCGACCGCCGCGAACTGGTTCCAGGGGATAAGCACCTGAATCTGGAAGACTTACGACATCTGCCCAATCCGAATCCGAATATCCATCCCATCCGGAAACCGCAACCGATGAAGCTGACATGCCTCAACGAACGGGAGTCCATTTTTCAATATGTAGAGAAGAAGGATCTGTTATTGCATTACCCTTACCACTCTTTCGAGCACTTCATCCACTTCCTGTACGAGGCGGTGCACGAACCTACCGTACGCGAAATCATGGTAACCCAATACCGGGTGGCGGAAAACTCCGCTGTTATCAACACCCTGATAGCTGCCGCCCAGAATGGGAAGAAAGTCACAGTCTTCGTGGAACTGAAAGCCCGCTTCGATGAAGAAAATAACCTTGCCACCGCCGAAATGATGAAAGCATCGGGTATCAATATTATATATAGTATACCCAAATTAAAAGTACATGCCAAAGTTGCCCTCGTCTTGCGCCGTGACAAAGAGGATAAAAAACTGACCAGCTATGCGTATATCAGCACCGGGAATTTCAATGAAAAGACCGCCACACTGTATGCCGACAGCGGACTCTTCACCTGCAATCCCATCATCGTCAACGACCTTCACAATCTGTTCCGCACCTTACGGGGGAAAGAGAATCCTGTATTCCACCGGTTACTGGTGGCACGCTTCAACCTGATACCGGAACTGAACCGCCTCATCGATCATGAAATGGAACTGGCAAGGAAGGGTAAGAAAGGCCGGATCATTCTTAAAATGAACGCGCTACAGGACCCCACCATGATAGACCGCCTGTATGAGGCCTCACAGGCCGGTGTGGAAATAGACCTGATCGTACGCGGCATTTGCTGCCTGATACCGGGACAGAAATACAGTCGTAACATTCGTGTAACACGTATTGTGGATACATTTCTGGAACATGCCCGTATATGGTACTTTGGTAATGGTGGCAATCCGAAGCTCTTCCTCGGTTCACCGGACTGGATGCGGCGTAACCTGTACCGCCGCATTGAAGCCGTGACCCCTATACTGGACCCCGATGCCAAGCAAGAACTGATAGACATGCTCTCCATCCAGCTTTCAGACAAGCGCAAAGCCTGTTTTGTGGATGAAAATTTGCATAACTGCTGGAAATCGGCCCATCCGCTGAAAGAAAAAGTACGTTCGCAGTATACCTTTTATGAATACCTGAAAGAGAAGATTGAATAGTTTTGTAACATTTCTGTAATATGTATGACACCTCGCTGCAACACGGTTTCCGTTCCTTTGCAGCCAGAAATAAAATACATCATTATGGAAACTATTTATCTATGCATTGTCATCTTCCTGTTCGTCCTTGCGGTGTTCGACCTCATCGTGGGCGTCAGTAATGATGCAGTCAATTTTCTCCAATCGTCAGTCGGCGCAAAGGCTGCATCTTTCAAAACCGTATTGTTTATCGCCGGTATAGGCGTATTCATCGGTGCAGCATTGTCCAACGGCATGATGGATATTGCACGGCACGGCATCTATCAGCCACAGCACTTTTATTTTGCCGAAATCATGTGTATCCTACTTGCCGTGATGCTAACGGACGTAGTCTTACTGGATGTCTTCAACACAATGGGTATGCCTACTTCCACTACCGTGTCTATGGTATTCGAGCTACTCGGAGGAACATTCGCCCTGGCGCTCATCAAAGTAAACAGTAGCGACACACTGGGGCTTGGTGATCTCATCAACACAGACAAAGCCCTATCCGTCATTATGGCCATCTTCGTCTCCGTCGCCATTGCTTTCTTCTTCGGTATGCTGGTACAATGGCTGGCACGTGTAATATTCACTTTCAACTACAAAAAGAGGATGAAATACAGCATTGGTATCTTCGGAGGTATTGCTGTTACATCCATCATCTACTTTATGCTGATAAAGGGGTTGAAAGACAGTTCATTCATGACTGCTGACAACAAACAGTGGATACAGGATAACACGGCAATGCTGATCGGTAGCTGTTTCATTTTCTTCACGATACTCATGCAGGTGTTGCACTGGCTCAAAGTAAATGTATTCAAAGTAGTGGTGCTGCTGGGTACTTTCGCACTGGCACTCGCCTTTGCCGGCAATGACCTCGTAAACTTTATAGGTGTACCCTTAGCCGGTTATTCCTCTTTCATAGACTTTACCACCAACGGAGCAGGCAGTTCGCCGGACGGTTTTCTGATGACTTCACTCCTCGGCCCGGCCAAGACACCGTGGTATTTCCTCTTTGGAGCAGGTGTCATCATGGTATATGCCCTTTGTACTTCTAAAAAAGCGCACAATGTAATCAAAACCTCCGTCGACCTTGCCCGTCAGGATGAAGGGGAAGAAAACTTCGGAAGTACCCCTATCGCCCGTACACTGGTACGCTTCAGTATGACATTATCCAACGGAATATCCAAAGTAATGCCCGAAGGCACGAAACGCTGGCTCGATACCCGCTTCCGTAAAGACGAGGCCATCATTGCCGATGGTGCAGCTTTCGACTTGGTTCGCGCTTCGGTAAATCTGGTACTGGCCGGCCTGCTCATTGCTTTAGGTACTTCATTGAAACTTCCTCTTTCCACCACTTACGTAACATTCATGGTTGCCATGGGTACCTCACTTGCCGACCGGGCCTGGGGACGTGACTCTGCCGTATTCCGTATAACAGGAGTACTCAGTGTAATCGGTGGCTGGTTCATCACTGCCGGTGCGGCATTCACCATCTGTTTCTTTGTAGCTATGGTTATCCATTTCGGAGGCACGTTTGCTATCATAGCACTGATCGGCCTGGCAATATTCACACTGATCCGCAGCCAGGTAATGTACAAGAAACGCAAAGCCAAAGAAAAGGGTAATGAGACCATCAAACAGCTGATGCAGAGTAATAACAATACAGAAATCCTGGATTTGCTGCGCAAGCATACCCGCGAAGAACTGGTTAAGATATTGGAGTTCACAGAAGAGAACTTCGAACGCACGGTTACTGCTTTCTTGCATGAGAACCTGCGCGGCCTGCGTCGTGCCATGGGATCGGTAAAATTTGAGAAACAACTCATTAAACAAATGAAACGTACAGGTACTCTTGCGATGTGCCGTTTAGACAATAACACCGTATTAGAAAAAGGTCTTTACTTTTATCAGGGCAATGATTTTGCCAGCGAACTGGTTTACAGTATCGGACGCCTCTGCGAACCCTGTCTGGAACACATCGACAATAATTTCAAGCCATTGGATACCATCCAGAAAGGTGAATTCTCTGATGTAACGGAAGATATCGTTTACTTACTACAGATCTGCCGCCATAAGATGGAGAACAATGATTATGAGGATTTTGAAAATGAACTTCGGAAAGCGAATGATCTGAACGGACAGCTGTCGCACCTGAAACGGGAAGAATTACAACGCATCCAAACTCAATCCGGCAGTATCAAAGTCAGCATGGTATATCTGACAATGATACAGGAAGCACAAAATGTTGTTACTTACACTATTAACCTGATGAAGGTAAGCCGTAAGTTCCAACTGACAGATGGGGAGTAGCTACGAGTGACAAACTACGAGTGACGAGTAACTGCGCGGTGACAGGAGAGAGCGAGTAACTGCGCAACTACTCGTCACTCGTAGCTCGTAACTTGTAGCTGATTCCCATTTTTGCTGCCCGTTTCATCATAAAAGCCCGTGCCGCTTCGTATTCATTGGGAATCACCCCATCCAGAATGGCATCTTTAATGGCACTTTTCAAAGCCCCCACTTCCCGGCAGGGTTCCAGATTGAAAGTTTCCATAATCTCTTCTCCACTGACAGGCGGTTGGAAATTGCGGACTCGGTCACGCTCTTCAAGGTCTTTCAACTTCTGGCGTACCAACTGGAAGTTATTCAGGAATCGCTGCTTACGCTCCATATTTTTAGAAGTGATATCAGCTTCACACAATGTCATCAAATCATCAATATCATCTCCGGCTTCAAAAAGAAGACGGCGGACAGCAGAATCGGTTACCACATCATCCGCTATCACAATAGGGCGCATATGCAGACTCACCAACTTCTGTACATACTTCATCTTCTCATTCATCGGCAGCTTCATCTTCCGGAAAATCTCAGGAACCATCTTCTCACCAATAAAATTATGATTATGGAAAGTCCAGCCCGCACGAGGCTCCCAACGTTTAGTGGCGGGTTTGGCTATATCATGCAGCAGTGCAGCCCACCGTAACCAAAGATTATCCGTTTTACGACTGATGTTATCGAGTACTTCCAATGTGTGATAGAAATTGTCCTTATGTGCCCGCCCATTACGTGTTTCCACACCTTGAAGGGCAGCCAGTTCCGGAAAAATCAGGGACAACAAACCGGAACGGTCCAAATCTATAAACCCTTTAGAGGGAATCGGAGAAAGTATTATCTTATTAAGTTCATCGGCAATACGCTCCTTGGAGATAATGGATATACGCCCACAGTTGCGGCACAAAGACTCAAATGTAGTATCATCAATATAAAAGTTCAGCTGAGTGGCAAAACGGATGCACCGCATCATGCGCAATGGGTCGTCACTAAATGTAATATCCGGGTCAAGAGGAGTACGGATTGTTTTTTCTTTCAGATCTTCTATACCACCGAAAGGGTCTACCAATTCTCCGAACCGGCTCTGATTCAGGCAGACAGCCAATGCATTGATAGTAAAATCCCGCCGATTCTGATCGTCTTCCAATGTACCGTCTTCAACGATGGGCTTACGGGAGTCGCGCTGATAAGACTCCTTACGTGCACCAACAAACTCCACTTCTATACCACGGTATTTTACTTGTGCGGTACCAAAATTCTTAAACAGGGCTACGTGTGCTCCACGTCCCAAGCGTTTACCCAGCGCTTCGGCCATCTCTATACCACTACCTACTACTACAACATCAATATCCTTAGAAGGGCGTTGCAGGAAAATATCGCGCACATATCCGCCGACTACATAACATTCCAATCCCAATTCATCTGCTGTCTCGGATATCCGTTTGAATATATCGTCGCTGAAATGCTGTTTCAGTTCTTCTGCCGTCAATTCTATCATACTATACTTTTTAAAATAATTATTTAGTTTTCATTGGAGAAAGTAGCACTGTTTTTGGTCTATATTCCCGGCCTCTCCTCTCTCCATTCTTATCTGATCCCTATCATCTCCGTAGTTACTCCATGTCTATACACTTGGACTTGGTATGGAGTTGGTACGGGCTTGATACGGAGTTGGTACGGCCCGGGTATCAGATTGTTCTAAATTTCCGATATCTCCGGAAAACTAAAATACTATTTATCTATTTTCAGAGTGCAAAGATACGGATATTATTTCTAATTTTGTCCTCACTAACAGAACAACAGTAATTATGAAGAAAGTGACGCTTCTTGCGTGCCTCTGCTGCACGCTCTTATCTTGTGAAAATGTAGAGAAGAAAGCAGGTGAGAAACTGCAAACAGCCCGCGCAGCCTTCGAACGGGGAGACTTTAGCGAAGCAAAGATGCAGATAGATAGCATTAAAATACTATATCCCAAAGCTTTTGAAACCCGCCGGGAGGGCATCGGATTGATGCAACAAGTGGAACTGAAGGAGCAAGAAAAAACACTTGTTTACCTGGATAGCCTGCTTCAACAAAAACAAGGAGAACTGGATGCCCTGAAGGGTAAATTCACACTTGAAAAAGATGCCGAATATCAACAAATAGGTAACTATTTGCACCCTTCACAAGTTATAGAGAAAAATCTGCATCGTTCCTATCTACGTTTCCAAGTGAATGAAACCGGGCAAATGAGCATGACTTCCATTTATTGCGGTCCCAGCAATATTCACCATGTAGGCGTAAAAGTGGTCGCCCCTGATGGCAGTTTTGCTGAGACACCTGCTTCCAAAGATGGTTATGAAACCACCGATTTGGGAGAAAAAATAGAAAAGGCGGACTTCAAAATGGGAGAAGATGGTAATGTAATAGGATTCCTTTACTTGAATAAGGACAAGAATATCAAAGTGAACTATCAAGGCGAACGCTCCTACTCCACTACTATGTCTCCGATAGACCGCCAGGCATTGGCAGGGGTTTATGAACTGGCACAGATACTTTCATCCATCACTCAGATAAAAAAAGAGATGGAAGAGGCGAACTTGAAGGTAGAATTCGTGAAACGAAAGATGCAGGAAAGAGAAGAAACAGAACAAGGAAAATAAACACGTAGACGATAACAAAGTAACAATAGTGATTAATTTGAATATTGGCTGAAACATATTTATCGCACAAGGTGAAGGCATAAAATAATGAGCGCGGGACAACTACATTATGAAGTCATCCCGCGCTCATTATAGTATAATTTATGCTATGAAAATTCTGTTACCACTGCAATTGCGGCAGGAACTTGCTCAGGCAAGTACGCAATGCGCTCAACGTAATGGGTTTCACCAATACTTCCGAAGCACCGGCAGCCATTGCATTTTCACGGTCAGCCGTAAAAGCATAGGCAGTCTGCATAATGATAGGAAGTTCTTTCTCTTCTTCGCGGATAATCTTTGTCGCTTCCAGACCATTCATAATAGGCATTTTGATATCCATAAGGAT
Source organism: Bacteroides sp. AM16-24 (assembly GCF_003471885.1). Taxonomy (NCBI): domain Bacteria; kingdom Pseudomonadati; phylum Bacteroidota; class Bacteroidia; order Bacteroidales; family Bacteroidaceae; genus Bacteroides; species Bacteroides sp. AM16-24. The sequence continues at coordinate 123,118 of NZ_QRKI01000015.1, read as the reverse complement.
AGCAGCTGTCTTTCCACGGTTCTCTTTGAACAGACCAACCATCTCTTCACCGTTCTTTGCCCACAATATCTCGCATTTCTTGCCAATAATAGCTTTTATCAATTTAAAGTTGCTATCATCGTCTTCCGCTACCAGTATGAGCGGACGGTAATCTTCCGATAAATTCACTGTTTCCATGACCAAGGTGTTTTGTTTATACGAGGCAAAGATACTAAAAATAATATAAATGCATTATCTTTTGACCAAAGATAAACTGCATCCCAACATAAAAAATGGACGGGTTCATTTTATTCTATTCCTAGTTTGTACTATCTTTGCGCCTCAATTTAAAAATAGAGTATGATTTCAATAGACGGACTGGCCGTAGAATTTGGCGGCACCACCTTATTCAGTGATATCTCCTTCGTTATTAATGAAAAAGACCGCATCGCCCTGATGGGAAAGAACGGAGCGGGGAAAAGTACCTTACTGAAAATTCTGGCAGGAGTACGCCAACCTACCCGGGGTAAGATTTCAGCACCCAAAGACAGTGTAATCGCTTATCTGCCACAGCACCTGATGACGGAAGACGGACGGACTGTATTTCAGGAAACAGCACAGGCTTTCTCGCATCTGCATGAAATGGAAGCAGAGATAGAACGCCTCAACAAGGAGTTGGAAACACGTACCGATTATGAAAGCGACAGTTATATGGAACTAATCGAAACGGTTTCTGCCCTGAGTGAGAAATTCTACTCCATCGACTCCACCAACTATGAGGAAGATGTGGAAAAAGCTTTGTTAGGACTCGGCTTCACACGCGAAGACTTTGACCGTCAGACCAGTGACTTCAGCGGTGGATGGCGTATGCGCATCGAACTTGCCAAGTTGCTGCTGCAGAAACCAGATGTGTTGTTGCTGGATGAGCCTACCAATCACCTCGATATTGAAAGTATCCAGTGGCTGGAAGATTTCCTCATCAATAATGGTAAGGCTGTCATCGTCATCAGCCACGACCGTAAATTTGTGGATAACATCACTACCCGTACTATTGAGGTGACAATGGGACGGATTTATGACTATAAAGTAAATTACTCCAAATATCTGGAACTCCGCAAAGAACGTCGCGAACAACAGCAAAAGGCGTATGACGAACAACAGAAGTTCATAGCCGAAACCAAAGACTTCATCGAACGCTTCAAAGGCACTTATTCCAAAACTCTGCAAGTGCAAAGCCGCGTAAAGATGCTGGAGAAACTGGAAATCCTGGAAGTGGATGAGGAAGATACTTCGGCATTGCGGCTGAAGTTCCCGCCATCACCACGCTCAGGTAACTATCCTGTAATCATGGAAAACGTGGGCAAAACCTATGGTGACCATGTAGTATTCAAGAATGCTACGCTGACTGTGGAACGAGGAGACAAATTAGCCTTTGTCGGTAAAAACGGTGAGGGTAAGTCTACGCTGGTGAAGTGTATCATGAAAGAGATTGAGCACGACGGTACACTGACACTAGGACACAATGTACAGATCGGCTATTTCGCACAGAACCAAGCGTCTATGTTGGATGAGAACCTTACGGTATTCCAAACGATTGACGATGTGGCAAAAGGTGAAATACGTAACAAGATACGCGACTTGCTGGGTGCTTTTATGTTTGGCGGCCCTGAACAATCCATGAAAAAGGTAAAAGTGCTTTCCGGTGGAGAACGCACCCGGCTTGCTATGATTAAGTTGCTGCTGGAACCGGTGAACCTGCTGATTCTGGATGAGCCGACAAACCACCTGGACATGAAAACTAAAGATATCCTGAAGCAGGCTCTGCTGGATTTTGATGGTACACTGATCGTTGTAAGCCACGACCGTGACTTCTTGGACGGGCTGGTTACCAAGGTCTATGAATTCGGTAATAAACAAGTGAAAGAACACCTGAGCGGTATCTACGAATTCCTGGAAAAGAAGAAAATGGAGTCGCTCCGCGAACTGGAAAGGTAAACGTTCCTTAACAGGGCTTCAGCAACTTTTCTTGCGTCATAGTGTTTTATTTCCATAAACCTTTAACTACGAGAATAATGAAACGATATGACGCAATAATAATAGGATTTGGCAAAGGTGGAAAATTACTGGCAGCCGAATTAGCCAACCGCAACTGGAAAGTGGCGGTTATAGAACGTTCCCCTGAAATGTACGGTGGAACTTGTATAAACGTAGGATGCATCCCTACCAAAACCATGATACACGAAGCAGAATTTGCTGAGCGTATCTACCAGAATGATTATGAAAAACAGTCCAAGTTATATTCTCTTGCCCTGAAACGCAAAGATAAGTTGGTCATGTACCTACGGGAAAAGAATGTCGAGAGTCTGACAGGCAACCCTAATATCACATTGTATGACGGAACCGCTTCTTTTGTATGCGAAGATACGGTGAAAGTAACTCTTGCATCCGGAAAGGATGAAAAATCTTTCGAACTGGAAGGAAAAGAAATATTTATCAATACCGGTTCTATACCTATCCTGCCGGATCTAGACGGATTAAGAGATAGTAAATATGTATATACCAGTGAAACATTACTCCATGCAGATGTTCTTCCCCAACATTTACTAATCATAGGCAGTGGTGCCATCGGACTGGAATTCGCAACCATGTATGCCGGATTCGGCAGTAAGGTCACTATTCTGGAAGCCGGTAAACGTTTCCTGCCAAAAGCAGACCGGGAGATTGCCGAATACATGCAGGAAAGTTTAAAAAGGAAAAATATAGAGATACGCCTGAATGCCCGCGTGCAGTCATTGCATGATACAGCAGACGGTATCACAGCTGCCTATACGGATGCCTCGGACGATACACCTTATTTTCTGGAAGGAGATGCCCTGCTCATTGCAACAGGCCGTAAACCGATGATAGATGATCTGCATCTGGAAAAAGCCAGAGTACAAGTCAACGCACAGGGAGCAATAATTGTAAATGAACAATTACGCACTACTGTACCACATATCTGGGCTTTGGGGGATGTGAGAGGCGGAGAAATGTATGATTACCTTTCCATCGATGACTCCCGCATTATCCTGAATCATTTATTCGGTAATAAGGAACGATCTATCAACGACCGCAATCCTGTGCCTTACGCCATCTTCACAGATCCTCCGATGGCACATATCGGTCTGACAGAGGAAGATGCTGTGAAACGAGGTTATCCTATCAAGATATCACGTTTGCCAGCCTCAGCTATTCCGCGTGCGCGTACTTTGCAGAATATGGATGGCATGTTGAAAGCTATCGTAAATACGGATACAGAGAAAATTCTGGGCTGTTCCCTCTTTTGTGTGAATGCACCGGAACTTATTAATCTGGTAGCGTTTGCCATAAAGACCGGACAGAAATCTTCAGCTTTACGTAGCTTTATATTCACCCATCCCAGTATGAGTGAAGGTTTAAATGGATTATTCAAGGCTTTTTAATAACTAACATTTGGTAATTAAGCCGTTAACCTCTATCTTTGTCCGCAATTAGAAAATTAAGATGCAGAAGAAACGGTATATAACATTTTTCCTAATGTTCATCAGCATGGTCATGCTGGTAGTGCCGGTTATTCCTCATCACCACCACAACAACGGGTTGATATGCATGAAGAATGATATAGCCCCCGATTGTTGCGGACAACAACACAACTCGGATAACGAACATTGCTGTTGCGATACGGGATGTGTAACGACTCACTTCTTCCAGCAAACTCCCAGCTCGGACAATGGATGGGCACATCCGGACTTTCCGCTGGTTATTACATTGTTTTCCGAACCACTCCTCCGATTATTAGTCCTACCCGAAGAAAGCGGGCAAAGACAGGACTGCATATACCAGGAATCACTTCATGGCACGTATCTTACACGTGCCACAGGACTTCGCGCACCTCCGTGTGTTCTTACTTTATCGTAAAGTCTGCAACTTTATTGCAGGCTTTTATCTCTAATTTTGCACACTGATAAAAGTAAGAACATAAAAATATCATCATGAAAAAAATTCTTTTTATGGGAGTCATGGGTCTATTCCTATTGGGTTCCTGCAATAGTAAATCCGGCGACGGACACGAAGGTCATAATCATGAAACAGAAAAGCATGAGCACGAAGGTTGCGAGCATGATCATGAGGGCGAAGACCACAATCACGAAGGTGACGACCACGATGGACATGACCACGGTGAAGTAGCAGCAGCCGGACATAGCGACGAAATCATTCTGCCCCCCGCAAAGGCGCAGGCTGCCGGAGTAAAATCCAATGTTGTAGAACCGGGAATTTTCCATCAAGTTATAAAAACCAGCGGCCAGGTAATGGCAGCACAGGGAGATGAGAGTGTTGCTGTAGCAACCGTAGCAGGCGTGGTATCTTTCCGCGGAAAGATTATTGAAGGCATGAGTGTCAGTAAAGGAGCACCGCTGGTTATATTGTCTTCTAAAAATATGGCGGATGGTGATCCGGTAGAACGGGCGCGCATCGCCTATGAAGTTTCCAAGAAAGAATACGAGCGTATGAAAGCCCTCGTAGGAAATAAGATTGTTTCTGAAAAGGATTTCGCTCAGGCTGAACAAGCGTATGAGAATGCACGTATCAGCTACGAAGCCGTAGCCAAAAACAGTTCGGCAAGCGGGCAAGCCGTGGTTTCCCCCATCAGTGGATATGTAAAAAGCCTGTTAGTGAAAGAAGGCGATTACGTAGCGGTGGGACAACCGTTAGTCAGCATTACGCAAAACCGCAAATTATTCTTGCGTGCTGACGTTTCAGAGAAATATTACCAATATCTTCGTACTATTGGTTCTGCTAACTTCTGTACTCCTTATAATAATAAGGTATACGCATTGAAAGACTTAGACGGACGTCTTCTCTCTTATGGCAAAGCCTCGGGTGGAGACGGTGGATATTATGTACCTGTAACCTTTGAGTTTGACAACAAAGGTGATATCATCCCCGGTTCCTTTGTAGAAATCTTCTTATTGTCTTCCCCTATAGAAAATGTAATATCCCTACCCCATTCAGCATTGACTGAAGAACAAGGCAGTTTCTTTGTCTACCTGCAACTGGATGAAGAAGGATATAAGAAACAACTCGTGACTCTTGGAGCCGATAACGGTGAAAGCGTACAGATTCTCTCAGGTGTAAAAGCAGGAGACCGCGTGGTAACCGAAGGAGCTTATCAAGTGAAACTGGCAAGCGCTACAAATGCAATACCGGCACACAGTCACGAACACTAAAAAAACAGTGGTAAGTGATGAAGTTATAGAGTGATAAAGCAACTTCACCCTATCACATTATCACATTAACACTCTAACACTTTAATCAACATGTTAAACAAGATTATACATTTCTCACTTCATAACCGCATCCTGGTGCTTGTGGCCTCGGTGTTGTTACTGATAGGCGGAACTTACACCGCCATGCACACGGAAGTGGACGTATTTCCAGATCTCAATGCGCCTACGGTTGTCATCATGACTGAGGCAAACGGTATGGCGGCAGAAGAAGTGGAACAACTCGTCACATTTCCTGTTGAAACAGCAGTGAACGGTGCAACAGGTGTGCGCCGCGTGCGTTCTTCATCTACCAATGGATTCTCAGTAGTATGGGTAGAATTCGATTGGGATACGGATATTTATCTGGCCCGACAGATTGTAAGCGAGAAGCTGGCTGTTGTAAGCGAAAGCTTACCTACCGGGGTAGGTAAACCGACACTGGGTCCACAATCATCCATTCTGGGCGAGATGCTGATTATCGGTCTGACTGCCGACTCTACCTCTATGCTTGACCTGCGTACAATAGCTGACTGGACCATCCGTCCGCGCTTACTCTCTACAGGCGGTGTGGCACAGGTAGCGGTACTGGGTGGTGATATAAAGGAATATCAGATACAATTAGATCCGGAACGGATGCGGCATTACGGTGTTACGCTGAATGAAATCATGACCGTAACCCGTGAAATGAATCTGAATGCAAACGGTGGCGTGCTATATGAATATGGCAATGAATACATTGTACGTGGAGTACTTTCTACCGATCGGGTAGATCAACTGGCACGTGCCGTGGTACGTGGTGGAACCACTTCAGGCAGTGCTCCTATTCTGTTGGAAGATATTGCAGACGTACACATTGGAGCAAAATTACCCAAACTGGGTACAGCATCTGAACGGGGTAAAGCTGCCGTATTGTTGACTGTAACCAAGCAGCCGGCCACCAGCACGCTGGAATTAACGGATAAACTGGAAGCATCCCTGAAAGATTTACAGAAAAATCTGCCACCGGATGTAAAAGTCAGCACAGACATTTTCCGCCAAAGCCGCTTTATCGAAAGCTCTATCGGAAACGTACAGAAATCCTTGTTCGAAGGAGGTATCTTCGTGGTGATTGTACTATTCCTGTTCCTTGCAAATGTACGCACAACAGTGATCTCATTGGTTACACTACCACTTTCATTGATTACTTCACTGGTGACGCTGCATTATATGGGATTCACAATCAACACAATGAGTCTCGGTGGTCTTGCCATCGCTATCGGTTCGTTAGTGGATGACGCCATTGTGGACGTGGAAAACGTATATAAGCGACTCCACGAAAACAAGTTGAAACCTGTGGAAGAACGACTTTCCATATTGGACGTGGTATTCAACGCATCGAAAGAAGTACGTATGCCTATCCTGAACTCTACGCTGATTATCGTAGTTAGTTTCGTGCCGTTATTCTTCCTCACAGGTATGGAAGGCCGCATGCTGGTTCCGCTGGGTATTGCGTTCATTGTAGCATTGGCTGCTTCTACGGTAGTGGCACTGACGGTTACACCGGTACTTTGCTCTTATCTTTTGGGAAAAGACAAGAAGAAGGAAGAGAAAGAAAGCAGCGACTCGTATGTAGCACGTAAAATGAAACAATGGTATGGCGCTGCACTGGCTTTCGTACTGGGACATAAGAAGATCGTATTGGGCAGTACTATTGGTTTGTTCGTAGTAGCCTTAGTATGTTTCTTCACATTGGGCCGTTCATTCCTGCCACCTTTCAACGAAGGTTCGTTTACGATCAACATATCTTCTTTGCCGGGTATCTCGTTGGAAGAAAGTGACAAGATGGGGCATCGTGCAGAGGAATTGCTACTCAGTATTCCTGAAATACAAACCGTTGCCCGCAAGACCGGACGTGCCGAACTGGACGAACATGCACTTGGAGTGAATGTTTCCGAAATAGAGGCTCCGTTCGAATTGAAAGATCGTTCACGTAGCGAAATGGTTGCTGAAGTACGCGAGAAATTGGGCACCATCGTAGGAGCGAACATAGAAATCGGGCAACCTATCAGTCATCGTATCGATGCTATGCTTAGCGGTACGAAAGCAAACATTGCTATTAAACTGTTCGGTGATGACCTGAACCGTATGTTTACTTTGGGTAATGAAATCAAAAGTGCCATCCAAGATATTCCTGGTATTGCCGACTTGAATGTGGAGCAACAGATAGAACGTCCTCAGCTTATCATTTCGCCCAAGCGGGAAATGTTGGCTAAGTTTGGTATCTCATTACCGGAATTCTCTGAGTTCGTGAATGTCTGCCTTGCAGGCGAAACCGTATCACAGGTTTACGAGAAAGGCAAAAGTTTTGACCTTACCGTACGTGTACGTGATGATCTTCGCGACGAAATGGAAAAGATACGCAACTTGATGATAGATACCAGCGACGGAAAGAAAATACCGTTGAACTACATCGCCGAAGTGCGTTCTGCAATGGGGCCGAATACTATCAGCCGCGAGAACGTAAAACGTAAAATTGTGATCTCTGCCAATGTTGCCGACCGTGACTTGCGCAGTGTGGTGAATGATATTCAGGCTCGCGTGGACAAGGACATCAAATTGCCGGAAGGATATCACCTTGAATACGGCGGTCAGTTTGAGAGCGAACAGGCAGCAAGCCGCACCTTATTACTCACATCGCTGATGAGTATTGCAGTGATCTTCTTACTACTTTATCATGAATTCCGCAGTGTGAAGGAAAGTGCGATTATTCTTATCAACCTGCCGCTTGCATTGATTGGCGGTGTATTTGCTTTGTTGATGACAACGGGAGAAGTGAGTATTCCGGCTATTATCGGTTTTATTTCACTGTTCGGTATTGCTACCCGAAACGGTATGTTGTTGATCAGCCACTACAACCACTTGCAACGGGAAGAAGGACTGAATGTGTATGACAGTGTAATCCGCGGTTCAATGGACCGTTTGAATCCAATTCTGATGACCGCGTTGTCTTCTGCTCTTGCACTTATTCCGTTGGCACTGGGAGGTGATTTGCCGGGTAATGAAATCCAAAGTCCGATGGCAAAAGTTATACTTGGCGGTCTTTTAACTTCCACGTTCCTGAACGGTTTCATCATTCCGATTGTTTATCTGATGATGCACCGGAAACCGGCGAATTAACATCCATATAACTATTAACAATATCAAATAATGAAACGAATTCTTATATTTAGTTTTATCACTTTTTTCCTATATGCGGGGATGCGTGCCCAATCGATTGGCATAGACGAAGTGCTGCACCGCATTGAAGCGAACAATAAGGAGTTGCAGGCTAATGCGCAACTTATCACTTCACAGAAATTGGAAAACAAGTCGGAAAACAATTTGCCTGATCCCACTCTCTCGTATGCCCATTTGTGGGGTTCGGAAGATAAGAGCGAGACGATAGGTGAACTTGTTGTTTCCCAAAGCTTTGATTTCCCTACTTTATATGCTACACGCGGAAAAGTAAATCGACTCAAAACCGGTGCGCTTGATGCACAGTCTGCTGCTTTCCGTCAACAATTGTTGTTGCAAGCCAAGGAGCTTTGTTTCGATATCATCATGTTACAGCATCAGCAAGTGATTCTGGATGAACGCATGAAACAGGCTGAGGAACTCTCCACATACTACAAGAAACGTCTGGAAACAGGTGATGCCAATGTATTGGAAACAAACAAAATCAATCTGGAATTACTGAATGTACGTACAGAGTTCCGCGCCAATCAGACTGCGCTTGATAATGCCTGGAAATCTCTCCTTGCACTCAACGGAGACCAGTCTTTGCAAGACAATGAACTGAGCAGTTTCCGTTCCATCAATGATTATCCGTTGCCGCTTCTTCCTAACAACTATGAACAGTTACGTTCGGAAGTGTTGGCAGCTGATCAGACTTTGCTGTCATTGAGCAGTGAAAGTGCTGCTGCCCGCAAACAGATTTCTGCAAGTAAGCAAGGCTGGTTGCCAAAATTGGAACTGGGATATCGCCGTAATACTGAGTCCGGTACTCCGTTCAATGGAGTTGTAGTGGGCTTTTCTTTCCCACTGTTTGAAAACCGCAATAAGGTGAAGATAGCCAAAGCACAATCTCTGAATCTCGACTATCAGAAAGAGAACGCTACTTTTCAAGCTGAGGCGACCTTAGCAAAACTGTATAGTGAGGCGCAATCATTGCAAACCTCCATACAGGAATATAGGGAAGCATTCAGTTCACAACAAGATCTTGCATTACTGAAACAAGCCCTTACCGGTGGACAGATCAGCGTGATAGAGTATTTTGTAGAAGTTTCTGTGATTTATCAAAGTAAACAGAATCTGCTTCAATTGGAAAATCAGTATCAGAAGGTAATGGCACAGATATATAAGAGTAAACTATAAGAATATATTCTTATTATATTTATAAAGAAAGCGAAGAACCAACTCCGGCAATTGAAGGAGTTGATTCTTCGCTTTCTTTATAAATAGCATAACAAATCACAGTTTCGTAATTTTCCCCATAAATAGAATTGCTCCCGTACTCTTTTCCTTAATCACGAAAGCAAAAGGACGGTCTACATAGAAAGAAATAGGAGTAGATGGTCCAACGGAAGTTTCAAACATTCCACCAACTGTAACAGCTGCTGCTTCAGTACCTTCCTCATCTACATTTACATAAGTAAATTGCTGCAAAAGACCAATATACAACTCGGCAGCCGACATTTTTGAGAAATCAGCCTTATAACCATCAAAGGCATCCTTCATCCCCATAGCAACCATATCTTCTATGAGCATCTTGTTATACTCCACTTTAAAACGGGGAAGTTTAACCTGCAATTGCCTGCTCGACAAAGCTGCATTCCATTCCTTCCAGTTTTCATAAGTCAATTCGGACAAACTCTCATCCAAAGTCTTATCCACGGCAGGCAATAAGAGCACCATACTGAAAGCTTCGTTGCCATACGGCAATTCTGCGATAGAGAATGCTGAGTTCTGGACATAATTAAACGTTTCTGTCTGATTCATCATATTCACTTTCTGCTCAGCACCATCAGAATTAGTAAAATTTTCCTGGCGAGTATCCGATTTTTGGAATTGACTCTTCCAAATGCCTTTGAAGTAGAGTGCGTTAATCAAATACATACGCGCATCTTCCGGTATTCTCTGTATAACCTCTTTTATACAATTATTCGTCTGCTCAGCGCACCACCGGTTAATCACATCCTTCGCTGTGGGAGATGTGAAATCAAGTTCCTGTACCTGGGCATCATACATCTTCTTATTCACATCCACAAAAGAATCGTAAACTTTAAAACCTTGTTTTACCCAAATAGAATTGGCGATTCCTAATTGAGTGGTATTATCTAAATCCAATAAAGCTGAAGTTAATTTTTGATTATAATTATTCAGATCATCAAGAGAGAAAGAATCGGCAGGAAATCCCAATACGTCCTGCATTTCAGTAAGCGTATTGCCCGAAGCTCCGTTAGTAATCATTGATAAGCAAAATGATGCACTCAATGGAGACACAAAGACATTCGGCTTTTCCTTTTCGGTACTGCACACCTGATCGAAGAAACGGAAAGCAAAGTCTGTACCTTTGTCCATTAAAGCTTGTTCCGCACGGGTGAGATTGATGTCTTGACGTGGTTTAGGTTCCGGTTGAGGAGGAGTCTCATCATTTTGACAAGCTGCAAGGATACTGAGTAGGCTTAGCGCAGCAATAGTTTTCTTTAGCATAAGCATTATAGTATTAGTTTTCTATTAAGTTACTCTGTTAGAATAAATGCATAAATTTATAAAATACTGCACCACATTACAAATTAAACATAAATCTTTCTTATCTTTGCTCCCGGTTTTGTTGGAGTATGCCTTTCGGTATACTCCATGAAAAGGGAATTGGGTGTGACTCCCAAACAGTCCCGCTGCTGTGATCTCCTATTGCAGGATTTGCCAATCACCTGTGCCACTGCCAATATTCGTATGGTGGGAAGGCGGTAAATCCGGAGTAAGTCAGAAGACCTGCAAAACCGATCATTTCTTATGCCTTCGAGGAAAGGGCATGAGGTGTATCTATTTTTATAGCTTTCTATATATGATAAAAGATAATCTATGTCGGTACATCTGGCTACGGTTTTATTTGTTTTGCTTTGTATGTTGGCTTTGCGCCAGCCTGCAAGCACAACAGGTGGGAGACTCCATTACAGGAAAAGTACATGCAATTCCGGAAGTGGGGATAAAAGGTCGGCGTGTACCACCGGCTCTCTCAGCAACCGCCCCGCTCCAACAGATGAAGAAAACTGATATGGAACGTTTGGGAGTATCGGATGTGGCCGATGCAGTTCGCCATTTCTCGGGAGTCAGCGTTAAGGATTATGGTGGAGTTGGTGGATTAAAGACTGTTTCTGTACGCAGTTTGGGAGCGCAACATACAGCAGTCAGCTATGACGGAGTGACTGTCAGTGATTGTCAGTCAGGGCAGGTAGATATCTCCCGTTTTTCGTTAGACAATGTTTCTGAACTGGCACTCAGCATTGGGCAGAGTGATAATATTTACCAGACAGCAAAGATGTTTGCCTCTGCCGGTGCTTTAAGTATCGAAACCGCACGTCCGGACTTTAGTGACAGACCTTTCCGGTTGCTTGCAAATATGAAAACCGGTTCTTACGGGCTTGCTAATCCTTCTTTATTTTATGCTCAAAAATTAAGTAACCGTTTCAGTCTTTCTGCCCATGCTGATTATTTACGAGCAGACGGCAATTATCCTTTCAAAATGTGGAATGGGAATAAACTGATTGACTCCAAACGAAACAATAGTGATATAGAGACTTATCGGGCAGAATTAAATTTGTTTGTAACTCTGAATGAGAAACAGGATTTGAAAGCCAAAGTTTATCTCTTTGATTCGGAAAGAGGGTTACCCGGCGGAGTAATTTATGACAATCCGTATGCTGCCGAAAGACTATATGACCGTAATTACTTCGGCCAATTGAAGTATGAGAATCGGTTCTCTGAGAAATGGAAACTACAAGCAAGTGGAAAATTTAACTTCAGCTGGAACCGGGACTATAATAATGAATCTTCCGGTATTACAGACAATCGTTTCCGCCAGACTGAGACTTACTTATCCGCTACCCTATGGAACGAACCGGTGAAAGGGTTATCTTTCTCATTAGCACAGGATTTCGCCTATAACTATTTGTCAACGACTTTACAGAACAATCAATATCCGGAACGTTTCACCTATTTAACAGCAATAGCCACACACTATAAAAGCAACCGATTTTCTGCTACCGCTTCCCTGCTGAATACTTATATTACAGAGAATGTACGGACAGGAAAAGCTGCTGCAGACCGTAAACGCCTTTCCCCCGCTGTCAGTCTGTCGTGGAAACCATTTGATTTTGGTCTACGTTTCAGAGCTTCATACAAAGATATCTTCCGTACACCGACATTCAATGATTTGTATTATCTGGTAATTGGCAACCATAATTTAAAGCCTGAAGTTACCCGGCAATTCAATGTAGGTACAACGTGGAGTTCTACTTCATTGGAATTTATCGACTATCTAAGCCTTTCAGTAGATGCTTATTATAATCGGGTGAAAGATAAAATTGTGGCAGTACCCACTATGTTTATCTGGAAGATGATGAATTTAGGTAAAGTCGAAACCATTGGTACGGATATTAACCTGGCAATTGAAAAAGAATTAGCAGAACATTATAAGTTATATCTCACAGGAACTTACAACTTCATGCAAGCGGAAGATATTACTGACCGTAATTCTAAAATATGGCGGAATCAGATTATATATACTCCGAAGCATTCAGGTTCAGGAAGTCTGACTTTTGAGAATCCGTATGTCAACCTGACTTATAACATATTGTACGCTTCGGAACGCTATTCAATTGCCCAGAACATTCCGGAAAATCGTATTAAATCTTACACTGACCACAGTATATCACTCTCGCATACCTTTAAATGGAAGAAGCAGTCACTACGCATACAGCTGGATGCCTTGAACCTAAGTGATAAGAACTACGAAATAGTCCGCTTCTACCCGATGCCCGGACGCAATTACAAAGTAACAATCAACTATAAATTATAAACTAAAAACAAAAACTATGAAGAAGTATTGGTATAAAACCGCCATGCTGGTTATAGCATTAGGAGCATTTACCGCATGTAGTGATGATGACGAACCGACAATTCCGAAAGGACCGATAGCACCTGTTAATGGAGCATATGTTATTAATACAGGAAACTGGGGAAAGAATAATGGTACTATACAATGGTATGACAGAGATCTGAAGACAATTAGTGCAGATTTGTTTGCAGCTGCCAACGGAGCAGGTATCGGTGATGCACAGGACTTGTGTATATATGGTACAAAAATATATATCACTTGTTCCAGTTCAGCCAAGATTGAAGTGGTGGACAGAAAAGATTTCGCTCGTATAAAAACGTTGAACTTAAAAGACGAAAGTGAGAAGTCTATCCAACCACGATATATGACAGCTACCGGAGGAAATGTTTATTTCACCTCATACGATGGCACGGTATCACGCTTGGACACCACGAACCTCTCCATCACCGGAAAGATAGAAATAGGAGATCATCCGGAAGCATTGACTTCTGCAAATGGAAAACTCTATGTAAATCTGTCAAATTATAACAATGATGGTACCGGCAAATACGTGGCAGTTGTCGATATTGCTACTTTCAAGAAAACGAAAAACATAGAAGTACTTCTCAATCCTTATGATGTTTGTACAACCGGAGAAGACGGAAAAGTATATTTCATTTCATGTGGAGATTTCAGAGGAAATCCAGTTCAGACATTACAATGCATCGACCCGCAAACAGATCAGGTTACGGAAATATGCCCAGCCAGCAAAATAGCAATAAAAAACAACAAGATCTATCTCATTTATGCAGAATATTACGAAGATGCCGCTCCTAAAAGCATTTCTGTATATGACATGAATACCAAGCAAACTACGCGGTTTGCCAACTACAGCGATTTCTCCAATCCTGGTAATATTGTAGTCGACCCGGCTACAGGAGATGTAATTATCATCGATCAACCCTTCTCTGCTCTCAACGACATATATGTTTATGGTAGTGACGGCGTACTTAAAAAGAAGTTGGAAACCGGATACTATACCACTAATATGCGTTTTGTAACTGAATAACAGCATGAAACAAATTTCTTTCTTTCTAACCTTTTGGGTGACAGTGTTACTTCTTTCCGCCTGTAGCGGAAAGAACAGCACTGCTTCCGGCTCTGCACAAGGAGACACCATCCCGCTGCACTACTCCGCTAATCTCTCTCTGATAGATTACGAAGATTACATCGTTGCACAGCTACGCAATCCCTGGGATACAGCAAAGATACTACACACCTATGTATTAGTAGACAAAAAACAGCCGTTGCCCCATGAACTGCCTCAAGGCACCCTTGTTCGCACTCCACTTAGTAAAGCCGTCATTTACTCATCCGTTCATTGCAGCTTACTGAAAGACTTTGGTGATTTGAATAGCATTGGTGGCGTATGCGACTTGAAGTATATCAAACTACCGGAAATAGAGGAAGGATGTCGAAACGGAACCATCGCCGATGTAGGTGATGGAATGAATCCCAATATTGAGAAAATCATAGACCTGCATCCCGATGCCATCCTCCTTTCTCCTTTCGAAAACAGTGGTGGATACGGACGTGTAGAGAAACTGAATGTACCCATCATTGAATGTGCCGACTATATGGAAACCTCTTCATTGGGACGTGCCGAATGGATGCGTTTCTACGGTTTATTATTTGGCAAGAAAACAGAAGCAGATGCTATGTTTGCTTCGATAGAAAGAAATTATAAGGATTTGCAAGAATTAGTAAAGCCTATCTCTTTTGCTCCCTCCGTGATGTGTGATTTGAAAACAAGCTCTACCTGGTACACTCCGGGTGGTAACAGTACCATCGCCAAACTATACTCTGATGCAGGTGCCAACTATATTTTCAGAGAAGATACACATAGCGGCTCACTCCCCTATCCTTTCGAAGTTATCTTTGAGAAAGGTCAACAAACGGATTTCTGGCTGATACGCTACAATCAACCCGTAGATAAAACATACGGGGAACTTGAAAAAGAGTTTGCCCCTTATGCAGGTTTCCGTGCCTTCAAAGAACGGAACATCTACGGATGCAATACCAACCGGGTTCCTTTTTATGAAGAAACACCTTTCCATCCAGACTGGTTATTGAAAGATTTAATTAAGATATTTCATCCTTCACTGTTGGAAGGGTATGAACTGAGATATTACAATAAATTAGCAGAGTAAAATCTGCGGTCTATTTCAGAATGAAAGCAAAAGGATATATATATGGTATAGCACTGTCAGTCCTCATTCTCGTATTGATGGCTGCCAATCTCTGGTTCGGTTCAATCAATATCCCCGCCGGAGCAGTGTGGAATACCCTCACAGGAAATGAAGTAGAAAAAGCCAGCTGGACTTTTATTATCTGGGAGTCCCGTCTGCCACAAGCCGTCACGGCATTACTATGTGGTGCCGCACTCGCAGCTTCGGGACTGATGCTGCAAACGGCATTCAACAACCCACTGGCAGGTCCATCCATCCTGGGCATTAACTCAGGAGCAAGTCTTGGTGTCGCATTGGTGATGTTAGCCGGTGGAGGAAGCATTGCTACAGGGGTATTCACCTTATCCGGTTTCTTCTCCGTGATACTTGGTGCCTTCATCGGGTCGATGGTGGTAATGGGACTTATCCTTTTCTTTTCTACACTGATTAAAAGCAATATCATGCTGCTGATTACAGGTATCATGATCGGTTATATCACTTCGTCCGCTATTTCATTGCTCAATTTCTTTGCAACAGCCGAAGGGGTACATTCTTATATGATATGGGGTATGGGAAACTTTGGAGGGGTCTCGTTGCAACAACTCCCCTATTTCTCTATTTTCTGTCTGGCAGGTTTGTTACTTTCCATCTTGCTTATCAAACCTCTGAATGCCCTGCTACTGGGTACACGCTATGCTGAAAACTTAGGAGTAAACATCCGTCGCACAAGAAATCTGCTACTGATTGCTACCGGACTACTGACAGCTGTCACCACTGCTTTCTGCGGACCTGTGGCTTTCATCGGTCTGGCCGTTCCTCATATCTCCCGCCTGATGCTGGGCACATCCAATCATAATTCACTGCTTCCCGTCACTTTGCTGACGGGTGGTGTGATTGCTTTGCTCTGCAATCTGATCTGCATTCTTCCGGGCGAAGCAGGTATTATTCCTCTCAATGCGGTGACTCCAGTACTGGGTGCGCCTGTTATCATTTATGTCATTGTCAACCAACGTAAAATACAATACTTCAACTGATGGAAAGAGCTGTTATCACCGCAAGCGATTTATGCATCGGCTACCGCCAGGGAAAGCAAGAAAAACGGATACATGAGCATCTCTTCTTCCGGCTCTACCCCGGAGAACTGACTTGTCTGCTGGGAGCTAACGGAACCGGCAAATCGACTCTGCTCCGCACTTTGGCTGCTTCACAACCAGCGTTGTCGGGTGAATTACTTGTACAGGAAAAGCCGTTGTCCGCCTATTCAGAGAAAGAACGTTCACGTACCATCGGCGTAGTACTAACAGACAAGACACAGGCAGGCGGACTGACTGTATATGAGTTGGTAGCCTTGGGACGGCAACCTCATACGGGGTTCTTCGGCAGATTGAACAAAACGGATCATTCTATCATTGAAGAAGCTCTGGAAGCTGTAAGCATCAGCCATAAAGCCCACAGTTATACCGCAGAGCTATCGGATGGAGAACGGCAGAAGGTTATGATTGCCAAGGCATTGGTACAAGAGTGTCCGCTCATTCTGCTGGATGAGCCGACAGCTTTCCTGGATGTAGTGAGTCGTATTGAAATTATGACGTTGCTTCATCGCCTGGCAGTAGAACAAAAGAAAGCAATTCTGCTTTCCACTCATGACATAGAACAGGCATTGGTACTGGCAGATAAACTTTGGTTACTTTCCAAAGAAAACGGACTGCAATGCGGAGTAACAGAAGATATGATTCTGAGTCACCGGATGGACGGCTTGTTCTCCCGTAACGATATCCGGTTTGATTATGCGCACGGGGTATATTATCCCAAAGTAGACAGCCACCGCCGTATCAGTGTAGAAGCCAATGATGAAGTATTACTGCATTGGACAACAAACGCACTCAATCGTCATGGATACGCTTGTCACCCTGTCTCTTCACCGGAAACCAACGAATCGCCGCGTTTGCAGGTTTTAGCTGCCGACCACTTCATATTACACACAGAGGGACAACACGAATATCATTCTTTTGAACAGTTGCTTGCAAACATCTGATTAAGATTTCAGTAGCATCAGTATCTCATCCGGCAAGTATCCGCTCCGGATGCGCCACTCCTGCGGGTAAAGGTTATTAGCCCGGTTACCGATATTCTTCACAAAGCCCAGAGGAATATTCTTATACGTCAACAGCACATAACCGCGTGGAGCAGAACCGGAAAGTACAATGGCTTCCTTACGCAAATAAGCAATAGCCTGTTCATAAGAGATCTCTTCACGAGGAAAAGCATCGGAAACCGGTACAGTGCTCATAGCAAGAGCATGATTGGGAATCAAGTCTTTTCCTTTCACTTCGGCAAGAGTAACACCTGCCTGAACAACGCGAAGGGATTGTTGGAAAATGGATAATTCGGATATATATTCTTTAGGGAAAGCTGTAATATTCATTCCATTTGCAGAAACTTCATAGTCCTCTGCCGAAAGAAGCCAGGCACGTGCAGCCAATAATTGTTCCTTAGATGCTCCGGCGTTAACTTTAGAGCTACCCGTTTTTTTCTTTCCTTGTGAAGAAGTGGATTTGTAGCGGATTTGTGCTGCCTCTCCTTCCGGTTTACGAAGCACGGCAAGGAAAAAGCCTTC
This sequence comes from Bacteroides sp. AM16-24, assembly GCF_003471885.1. Classification (NCBI taxonomy): domain Bacteria; kingdom Pseudomonadati; phylum Bacteroidota; class Bacteroidia; order Bacteroidales; family Bacteroidaceae; genus Bacteroides; species Bacteroides sp. AM16-24. Next base: position 104,893 of record NZ_QRKI01000015.1, on the reverse strand, counting down.
ACCCTTTATACGGTGAGGCAGGAAACGATATATAGGAAAATCTTCACCTACAAGCAAGTTTCCGGTAATGTTCCACGTTGCCGGAGCATCTACAGGAAGTATCTCTGCACCGAATTCATCGTGCGTCCAACGGATATTTTCTTCATCTTCCTTTGTGTTATACGTACAAGTGCTATAGATAAGCAACCCACCGGGTTTCAGACTGGGCCATATATCGGAGATGATGCGCCGTTGACGTTGCCAACAGATTTCCACATTCTCCGGACTCCACTCGCTGACGGCAACAGGATCTTTACGGAACATGCCTTCACCGGAACAGGGAACATCGGTCAGGATAATATCGAAGAAATCTTCCAGACCAGCGAAATCTGCCGGATCATTATTGGTCACCACGACACCGGGATGCCCCCACTTCGTCAGATTCTCCGCCAGAATTTGCGAACGGTTACGAATCACTTCGTTTGCTACCAGCAGGCTACCCTCGGGCAATACACTGCGAGCATGAGTAGATTTTCCACCGGGAGCAGCGCAAAGGTCAAGCATTACGGAGGGTGTTTCGCCGATATATTGCTTTAATGCCTGCTCCACAAACATGGAAGATGCTTCCTGTACATAATAACATCCGGCATGAAACAACGGATCGAAGGTAAACGTCAATCGACGGTCGAGATAGTAACCTGTTGCCGACCAAGGCACACGATCGGAAGAGGCATGAAAAAGACTGAATGAAGAACTGGATAGTTTTTCTTCATTCAGTCGGATGCTTACGGGCTGTTCGTCATTCAAGGCATCAGCCAGTTTGTTATATTCTTCATCTCCCAGGAGGGAACGGGTACGGTCTGCAAAAGATACGGGTAAGTCCATGTGCCAAATTATTTTATGTCCGCAAAGGTAATGCAAATCGAATGCATAACTTTCATGCTTGCATAAAAAAGTTATGTTGAGATGTAGCTTATCTTCTTCAAAGGAACATAAAAAGGCAATACAAGACAAAACTGCCGGGTACTAAAAACTAAGCTTGACGCCCGCAAAGTAGGAACGAGGTGCCCCCGGACCATAAATGTAACCGGAATCACGAGTGGCTCCTTTATCAAAATCTTTCTGATAAGAGTTGAATATATTTTGTACTCCTACGTTGAATTGCAGGCACATGCCGGAGAAATCTATATCATAAGCGACTTTAGCACCCAGTTCAAAGAAATCCGGGCTCTTCACCAACAAGTCTGCCGTACCATCTACTTCGGACATCAGGTGAGGCACATACATTTGCCCGGTATAATTACCGTTCAAGGCCACCGACAATGCCTTTGTGGGATTGAAAGTAGCAGTAAAATAGCCATAAACATCGGGGGTACGCAATAACCGGTCGCTATATCGTTCTTTGTCAGACAGGTGCTCTTTGTCTGCGCTCCACTCCTCGGGAGAGTCGTACAGACTGCGTTGCACAGTCAGTCCCGCCTGCAACTGGATTTTATCACGCCAGGCAATCTTTCCTTCCAATGTACCGCCATATACTTTTGCACCGGAACCGTTGACACGGGTTTGTATCAGATATCCGCTACCGTTCGGATCTTCTACCGGTGCTGTCAGCACAAATGGATCAGAGAGTTTTGTGAAGAAGCCTTCTACCAACAGGTTTGCCTGAAAGTCACCGAAATAGTGATACCAGTCCATCGAAGCATTCACACTGCGCGAACGTTCCTCTTTCAGATCCTTGGCACGAACGATGGAAATCAACTCGCCTCCCACATTGCTAATATGCAGGTCTTCGTCGAAAGCCTGCGGAGCACGAAAACCTTCGGCATAACTGAAACGGATATTTATATCTTGTGTAGGATTGTAGCGGATATTGGCACGAGGGCTGAAGATGGCTTTATTCATAATACTGTTCTTATCCAGACGTCCGCCTATCAGGAAACTCCATTGCTCACTTTTCCATTCATTCTGCACGTAGGCACTTGCTATGTTCACTATTTGCTTCAAGGGATCGGGCGTATACTTATCAATCAACTGTTGCAGACGGTCGCCTGTTGCAGTAGGATCTTCCGCCAGGGCAGCATCGCGGTATTTTTGCATGTCTGTTGCCTTGTCATCCAGATTATCATGGTTAAATTCCACACCACCCGTCAAGTCGGAAGGCATGAAAAAGAGCTTATCAAAATGATAGATATACTGAGCACCCAATACGCCGGTAAAGTCTGTGGTATGCCCATAGGCACTGTAATAACTATCGCGCACGATATGCTGGGCAGAGGCGTATGCATTGAATGAGTGTTTCTGGTCCTTGGAAAAGGCACTGAACTTCAATCCGCCCGTATTGATGGAATGTTCAATCTGCTCCACCAGTCCGGGCTTACCGGAACCATTCAAATTGGCATCTTCGGCAATGTGAGGCGGCAGATCAAAGCGGTTACCGCCACGACGAAACTCTTCCATGTGATGATATTCCAGATTCAGCTTGGAATAGGGATTCAGTCTATAATAAGCGTTTATGCCTACTGTCTGGTTCTTCAATTTGGGCAATTCGGAAAAGCCGTCCCCATTGGAATCCCATGCTGAACGGTGACGGTTCTGCCCGTAGATGTAGGCTCCCATTTTGTTGTCCGAAGATACCAGGGAAAGATTAAGCGTGGTATTATTGTCAAACGAACCGGAACCATCGAAATTGGAGATGGAGTGGGCAAACGAACCGGAGTTGCGGAGAGGTTCCTTCGTGATGATATTCACCGTTCCGGCAATGGCGGAAGAGCCGAATAGGGCCGAACCACCTCCACGCACCACTTCCACACGCTCTATCATGTTGGCGGGAATTTGTTCCAGACCGTAGACACCTGCCAGTGCAGAGAAGATAGGGCGGGAATCGATCAATATCTGTGTATATTTTCCGTCCATACCATTGATACGTACCTGAGAGTAACCACAATTCTGGCAATCATTTTCTACACGTACACCCGGCTGGAATACAAGCCCCTGCGATAAGGTGTGCGAATTGGTCATATCGAATAGTTTCGGTGTAACGACTTTTACCAAGGTAGGTGCCAGTCGGCGGGCGGTTTCATTACGATTGGCTGTAACAACTACGCCATCCAGGGCTACCATGTCTTCTTCCAGTTCGAAGTTTTCTTCCAGTGTCTTGCCTCGTTTCAGGGTTACTTTTCGTTCTTGTGGCTTATAACCTACGGCACTGACGGAGAGCGTAAACTCACCTTCCGGAAGGTTCTTCAAAAAGTAGTGTCCGGTACCATCAGTCATGGTTCCGATAGTGGTCCCTTTCAGGGCTACTGTCATATAAGGAAGGTGTTCTCCTGTTTTTTTCTCCAGTACGTGGCCGATGATATTGGCATCGGATTTATTTAAATCAATGGCATAAGCAGTGTGGGAGAGCAATGTACACATTACTCCCACCACGAAAAAGATATATTTTTTCATGTAGTTCTAATTTTTAATGGATTTTAAATAAAGGGGGATCCTATTGTCAATGAACTACAGGTGGTGCACGCAGGCTGATGCCGCAACGAACTCGCACGCACTTGATATGTTCCACAGCCGGAACACTCAGTACACGCAATAAAACAAGGAGAGCCGATGCGACAAAAAGAATAGCAGGCAAAGAAGAAGCTACAAAAGAAGAAAGGAAGAATATCGTTTCAACCTGTGCTTCCGTATGGCTATGTTCACCTTTGAAGGGATGGGAATGCACAATAATTACCCCATTTACCACATGCGAGTGAGTAAACAGCGTAATTCCTCCTAAATATGCAATAAATAATAAAGGAAGGAACCATTTCAGTATATTCCGTAACTTCTCCAAAAGCGTTTTTAATATAGGTTTGCGAAAGTAACACTAATTACAATAAGAAGCAACCGGATTTAGGTGTTTTAACCGGATATGGAGCAAAATACCTACATCTTATGAGTACAAGATTTCGATATTACATTAAGTAAAGCTGACTCATATTGGAGAAGAAAGGAGGAAAAAGAGTGATAAGGCGGTAGGGTGATAAAGTGGCTGCGCTATATATCACAGAGTGTTATCCCGCTACCACCTTATCACATTATCACATTTTGTTCATAACCGGAAAGAAATGAACTAAATGCAACAGCTAATTCCTTTCTTAGGCATTCCTATGCTTTTTCCCTTCCAACGGTTAGCCCTTTCCATCCGAACGTTTATTCTTTCCACCGTGGAGTTTCTTTCTTTCCACCATGGTGGAAAGAAAGTTTCCCCGTGATGGAAAGAAACTTTTTCCATGGTGGAAAGAATAAGTACCTACTACTATTTTCCTTAACCGTCGCAGCGAAAAGGGATAAAAGTGGCGATGCAGCGGCTTAACCTCTGAAACTTAATATTATTTATGCGGATAAGGAGTTGGATTGTGTTCATATAGGGAAAGAAAGGAATACTTAATATCCCCTACCTTGCATAAACCTAAATATCTGGCAAATAATTTCAGATAATACTGATTTTCTAAAAAAAATATCGTCTCTTTGCAACTTTCGAACTAACATGATACGTCTAACACACAAAGAAACAATAAAAGATAAAACAAAATATGATTATGAAACGGATAATTTTAGCACTCATCGCCGCCATGACATTATGCTCACTGGTACAGGCAAAAAACAGAACGGTTACAGAAAATGACAGTCTGGGGAACAAAAAACGCGTAATTGAACTGCGCGATACTATCATTGACGGAAAGGCTGTAACCGATACGCTCAGCGTCATGACCTACGAAGGAAGGGATTCTGCCCATGCCGACAGAAGATGGAAACAGGACAAAAACGGTGATTGGCACTGGAATCTATTCGACTTAGACGGCAAAACCTCCGAAACCATTATTTCAGTCACTGCCATCGTCTTCATCTTCGGTCTGCCGCTACTCATCGTCTTTACGGTATTCTTTTTCAATTACAAAAATAGAAAAGCCAAATACCGCCTTGCAGAACAAGCCCTCTCCAGTGGGCAACAACTGCCTGAAGACTTCTTCAAAAATGTGGAAAAAACAGAAGATATTCGTACCAAAGGCATTCAGAACATCTTTATCGGTGTCGGATTATTCATCTTCCTCTGGGCCATCACCGGAAAGTTTGGAGTAGGCTGTATCGGACTACTGATTATGTTCACCGGATTCGGACAATTAGTAATCCATTATACGCAAGACTCTAATAAAAAGAACAATCGGGAGAGATGAGCCAACTCAATGATATATCGTTAGTCGCACAGATCGTGGTGTTTCGCAACACCAGGGCCTTCGACCAGTTAGTGAAGAAGTACCAGTCGCCCGTGCGACGGTTCTTCCTCAACCTGACTTGCGGCGACAACGAATTGAGTGACGACTTGGCGCAGGACACGTTTATCAAAGCCTACACTAACCTGGCTTCATTCAAAAACCTGTCCAATTTTTCCACCTGGCTTTACCGTATTGCATATAATGTATTTTATGATTATCTTCGCAGTCGGAAGGAGACAGCTGACCTTGACACCCGGGAAGTGGATACTCACTGGAACACCAGTCAGGATGACGTAGGACAACAGATGGACGTTTACCGGGCGCTGGCGACACTAAAAGAAATGGAACGAACCTGCATCACCTTGTTCTACATGGAAGATCAGAGCATCGAAAAGATTGCAGGTATCACGGGATGCCCGGCGGGAACAGTCAAAAGCCACCTCTCGCGGGCAAAAGAAAAAATGGCTACCTACTTAAAACAAAATGGTTATGACGGAAACAACTGATGATAAACTTTTGCAGCAATTCTTCTCTGACAATCGGAAAGAGATAGAAGATAACGGCTTCAGCCGTCGCGTGATGCACCACCTGCCCGACCGGTATTACCGGATTTCGCAGCTGTGGAGCTTGTTCTGCTTTACACTTGCCGTGGTGTTGTTCTTTGTTCTCGATGGTTTGCAACTGGTGCTGGGAGCTTTGCGCGAGACTTTCACCAGTGCCGTACAAAGCGGTACAACGGAACTCGATCCCAAATCACTGATCATAGCGGCAGTAGTACTTGTCTACTTAGGATATCGCAAGATTTGTTCTTTAGCATAAAGTTCACTTATCCCTTGCAATAAATCCGTTTACCCTTACAATAATTTAGTTAGTCCTTATCTGCTTTCTGCAGGTCAAGGGCTAATTTTTTTTAACTGAGCAAACATTTCTCACCAATAAATTGTATCTTTGTCGACTCAATTAGAAAAACTAACTAAGCGTAAGAAGTTTTGAGAAGAATATTATTCATCATATTATCATCTGCATTATTTTTTATAGGAAATATTCACGCGCAAGTTGCTACCAGTGACTCGCTCGTGATGCATTATCTACAACAACAAGGTATCCCGGTCACTGCCAACAATGAAGTAAAGCTACTGATGAGCGGACGGGAGAAGTTCCTTGACCTCTTCGAAGAAATACGCCATGCCAAACATCACATTCATCTGGAATACTTCAATTTCCGCAATGACTCTATCGCCAATGCCCTGTTCGACCTACTTGCTATAAAAGTGCAGGAAGGTGTGGAAGTCCGTGCCCTCTTCGATGCTTTTGGCAATTGGTCGAATAGCAAACCACTGAAAAAGCGTCATTTGAAAGCAATCCGTGACCGAGGTATTGAAATCGTGAAATTCGACCCGATTACCTTCCCGTGGATCAATCATGCCATGCACCGTGACCACCGGAAGATTGTAGTAATTGATGGAAAAATAGGATATACTGGTGGCATGAACATCGCCGACTATTACATCACCGGATTGCCTAAAATCGGGCAATGGCACGATATGCACATGCGCATAGAAGGAGATGCAGTGCGTTATCTGCAAGGCATTTTCCTCACTATGTGGAACCAAGAAACTAAACAGCATATCGGTGGACCGGTTTACTTTCCGGATATACCGCAACTGCCCGACAGTATAGCGGAAGAAATAGCAATAGTAGACCGTACACCACGGGAAACTCCCCGCTCTATCAGTCACGCTTATGCAGCATCCATCGGAGCAGCACAACATAGCATACAGATTGTAAACCCTTACTTTGTACCAACCAAATCCATCCGGAAAGCCATCAAGCACGCATTAAAGAAAGGTACTGAAGTGGAAATCATGATACCTGCTGTCTCTGATATTCCTTTTACGCCGGAAGCATCTTTCTACATTGTGCACAAGTTGATGAAAAAAGGAGCAAAAGTTTATCTCTTCAACGGAGGGTTCCACCATTCCAAGATTATGATGGTAGACCGGAACTTCTGTACTGTAGGTACAGCCAATCTGAATAGCCGCAGTCTGCGTTATGACTTCGAAACAAATGCATTTATTTTCGATCCCACCGTCACTCATCAGTTGAATGATATGTTTGAACGAGATAAAAAGAATAGTACGCTATTGACTCCCGAGGTTTGGAAGAAACGTTCCGGATGGAAGAAGTTTGTAGGCTGGGTGGGTAACCTGATGACACCATTCCTTTAATTAGAAATAATTATGCTATCTGCCGAAGTTTAATTACCTTTGGCGAGGCTAAAAAGATGGTCACTTTTGTTGTTTATAATTCGTAATCTGCAATCATGAAACAATATTTAGACTTGCTCAACCGGGTATTAACCGAAGGCATACACAAGGAAGACCGTACCGGAACCGGTACGATCAGCGTATTCGGACATCAGATGCGCTTTAATATGGACGAAGGCTTTCCCTGCCTCACCACCAAAAAACTACATCTGAAATCAATTATATATGAATTGCTATGGTTCCTGAATGGAGATACCAATGCCAAGTATCTGCAAGATCATGGCGTTCGTATCTGGAACGAATGGGCGGATGAGAATGGTGAGTTAGGACATATTTACGGTTATCAATGGCGCTCTTGGCCTGATTATAAAGGTGGTTCCATCGACCAGATCAGTGAGGCTGTAGAAACAATTCTTCATAATCCGGATTCCCGACGCATCATTGTCAGTGCTTGGAATGTGGGGGATCTTGACAATATGAATCTCCCTCCTTGCCATGCGTTCTTTCAATTCTATGTGGCAAACGGACGGTTAAGCCTCCAACTCTATCAACGTAGTGCGGACATTTTTCTTGGTGTACCTTTCAATATTGCGTCTTATGCTCTACTGTTGCAGATGATGGCACAGATAACCGGATTGAAGGCAGGAGACTTCATTCATACGCTTGGTGATGCGCATATTTATCTGAATCATCTGGAGCAGGTGAAACTACAACTTTCCCGTGAACCACGCCCATTGCCACAAATGAAAATAAACCCGGACGTGAAGAGTATCTTTGATTTCCAATATGAAGATTTCGAATTGGTAAATTACGACCCGCATCCGCATATTGCCGGTAAAGTTTCTGTTTAACAAATCATAAATCCAATCATGGTTAGTATCATCGCCGCCGTAGACCGTAACTTAGGGATCGGCTTTCAAAATAAACTGTTATTCTGGCTTCCCAATGATTTGAAGCGTTTCAAGGCATTAACCACAGGGAACACAATAATCATGGGAAGAAAAACATTTGAATCTCTGCCTAAAGGCGCACTGCCCAATCGTAGGAACGTAGTGCTTTCATCCAATCCTGCAACTCTGTGCCCCGGCGCAGAAGTATTTCCCACTCTTGAAGCAGCTTTGCAGAGCTGTCAACCGGAGGAACAAGTATATATTATTGGCGGTGCAAGTGTTTATAAGCAGGCAATGCCATTGGCAGATATGCTTTGTCTGACAGAAATCGCTGCCGAAGCACCTCAGGTAGATGCTTATTTCCCAGCTATGGATTTTGCGATATGGCACGAAAAAAGCAGGGAGTCTCATCTTGTTGACGAGAAACATCCCTGCTCCTATGCATTTGTGGATTATATCCGTAAGTAATTCCTAATCTTCATCGACCTCCACCATGATTGGCATCTGCCGCTTAATGGCTTCATGGAAAGATATCAGTGTTTCAGTGCGCGCTAACCCCAGTGGCTGTAATTTATCATGGATAATGCTCAGCAAATGGTGGTTATTGCGTGCGTAAAGTTTGATAAACATATCATATTTACCTGTCGTAAAGTGACATTCCACAATTTCCGGAATAGCTTCAAGCGCCTTTGTCACTGCGTCAAATGATTCCGGATCTTTCAGGTAAATACCAATATAGGCACAAGTTTCATAACCGATCTTTTCCGGATCGATAACGTATTCCGATCCTTTTAAAATACCTAAATTCGTCAGTTTTTGTATGCGTTGATGTATGGCTGCGCCGGAAACATTACAAGCTCTTGCCACTTCCAGAAAAGGAATACGGGCATTATCTGCAATCAATTTCAGTATCTGCTCGTCTAAAGTATCCAATTGATGATGTCCCATTTCTTAATTTATGATTAATAAATAACGATTGCTTTACCGTATTCTCATACAGTAATATGCAAAGTTAGCAAAATCTTTCCCAATTAAAATACGATTTATTACTTTTCTTGCTAAAAAATGAATAAACCCACACTCGGCATTATTTTCTCATACATGCATGAAAGTTATGCGCTCAATTTGCATTATCTTTAAAGAAGATAAGCTGCATCTCGGCATAACTTTTTCATGCAAGCATGAAAGTTATGCGCTCAATTTGCATTATCTTTGCCTATAACTACAAAATAAGATTGCTATGAAAAAATATCTTGTACTTGCATTATGCTTGCTGATACTAACAGTAGGCCATGCGCAAAACTACACTGAGTATTTTGCCGATAAGACATTGCGTGTTGATTATATCTTTACAGGAGACGCTTCTTGCCAAAATGTTTGCCTGGACGAGCTATCCGTACTTCCATCATGGGCCGGAAGACGCCATCATTTGGCCGAACTACCTTTGCAAGGTAACGGACAAATTATCATGAAGGATTTGGAAAGTGGAAAAACAGTCTATACGACTTCTTTTTCTTCCCTCTTTCAAGAATGGCTGGAGACGGATGAAGCTAAGGTCATCAGCAAAGGATTTGAAAATACATTTTTACTCCCCTATCCACTCCGCCCCGTGGAAATAGAAATCACATTGTTAAGTCCGAGAAAAGAAGTGCGTACATGTCTGAAACACACTGTTCGCCCGGATGATGTACTTATTCATCAAAAAGGGACTGCACATATCACTCCGCATAAGTACCTGCTAAAAAGTGGTGAAACAGATAAATGTATCGACGTAGCCATCCTTGCCGAAGGATATACGCCTGCCGAGATGGACGTATTCTATCAGGATGCGGAAATCGCCTGTAAGAGTCTATTTTCACACGAACCATTCAAAAGTATGAAAGATCGCTTCAATATTGTAGCAGTCGCCAGTCCTTCTGATGACAGTGGTGTAAGTGTCCCCCGTTTAGGAGAATGGAAGCATACGGCTTTTAACTCGCATTTCAGCACATTCTATTCTGATCGTTACCTGACGACCCGGTGTGTCAAATCCATACACGATGCTTTAGCCGGAATACCTTATGAACACATTATTATTCTCGCCAATACTGAAGAATATGGTGGTGGCGGTATCTATAATGCATATACTTTAACCACTGCACACCATCCGATGTTCCGCCCGGTAGTTGTGCATGAATTTGGGCACAGCTTCGGAGGATTAGCTGACGAGTACTTCTACAATGATGACGTCATGACAGATACTTACCCATTGGATACAGAACCTTGGGAACAGAACATAAGTACACGCGTAGATTTTGCTTCAAAATGGGAAGATATGCTTGTCAAAGGTACTCCTGTCCCTACCCCTGTCAGCGAACAGGCTAAGTATCCGGTAGGAGTGTATGAAGGAGGCGGATATTCTGCCAAAGGGATATTCCGTCCTGCTGATAACTGCCGCATGCGTACCAATGAACATCCTACATTTTGTCCGGTATGCCAACGAGCACTGCAAAGACTAATTGATTTTTATACAAAATAATAAGAGAACTAAACTTTAAAGACCAACATTATGATCAGACTTCAACGCATCAGCACCGCTGATGGATTTTTGTATGAGTACATGGAACAGTTGATAACCGCTGCCTTCCCACCGGAAGAACACCGCCCCTTAGAGGAGCTTCGTCTGTACACCGATAGCAGACCTCACTTCTATAACAATATTATTTTCCATCATGATACTCCTGTAGGATTCATTACCTATTGGGATTTCGGCAAATTCTACTATGTCGAACATTTCGCCGTAGATCCAGCCCAGCGTAATGGCGGACATGGAAAGAATGTTTTAAATCATTTATGTCAGTTGCTTCAACACCCTATTGTCCTGGAAGTGGAAATGCTGGAAGAAGAAATGGCCCAAAGACGTATTAATTTCTATAAGCGCCAAGGATTCGTGCTCTGGGAAAAACCATATCTTCAACCTCCATACAGACCTACAGATGAATATCTTCCAATGTTGCTTATGGCCCATGGAGATTTAGAGTGTGAAAGAGATTTTGAAACAGTAAAAGACTCTATATACAGAGAAGTATATAATGTAAGGGGATAAAAAATAAAGGGTGCTTATTCGAAATAAGCACCCTTTATTTTTTTATAGTTTGATTAACTTCTTACTGACGCGGTTGCGCAGAATAGTTAAGTTTCAATGCATAAGCTTTACGAAGAGCCTCTTTGATATCTGTTACGATACCCATTTTCGTATCTTGGTCAACTTTCAAAGAAACAGTCATCTGAGGCTGATCTTCCTCCTTCATACTGGCACGTTCACCAATAATGTAGTCCTGAATTTCAGCAACTTCAGCATAGCTATCATTCAATTGGATACGGCTTTCATTGCCCAGTTTCTTACGAAACTCAGCTGTAGGTTTTCCTACATAGATAAACGTAACCAAAGATTTCTTTTCCAGTTTTTCCAATTCTGTAGCTTGCGGAACCTTAAACTCAACCTTTAATGTTACCTCACGCATTGTTGTTACAATCATAAAGAAGAACAACAGAGTAAAGATAAGGTCAGGCAGAGAAGAAGTATTCAACGCAGGCATTTCGCGTTTACCAGTCTTATTAAATTTTCCCATTACTTCTTTTCTCCGTACTTTTTAGGTTCTGCCTCAGAAATCTTCTGAGGATATACATCACGAATTGCTTTTTGTTGATCTTCATCCAAAGCGGCATAATTTTTGCCAAACTTTTCCTGAGACAATTCTTCTCTCAGCTCATTATAAGCAGCCACCAGTTCATTCTGAACAGCCAAATATGCCTTGTAGGAAGATCCACGGTCGCAACGCAAAGAAACTACATGCTTTTCCGTAACCTGCATAGTACCAAAGAAAGGTATCTCTTTTGCATGCTTTTCCGGTTTGGTTTCATCATTATACGGGTTAGCAATGAATTCTTTTGCCTTATCTCTCAATTGATCTACATTGATATAGTCTCCATTAGCCATCAACTGGTCGTTCATGTTTAGGAAGACTGTCATAACGTTACGCTCCTTAACCTTATCTGAATCATCCTTTCTATCTTCTGTTTCGGGTGGTGGCGGCAAACGTCTTGCCAAACCACGGTCCGTATCCATAGAAGTCGTAATCAAGAAGAAGATCAACAATAGGAAAGCAATATCCGCTGTAGAACTTGAGTTTATATCAGGAACTTTTCTTTTTCCTTTTGCCATTGTAATTACTCCATTAGATCGAGTTCCCTCAATCGATTATGATAATTTCTTTTTAATACTACTGAAAAGCATTGCAAGAACAGTTGCTCCCAGTAAGAAATAAATAGTATACAGGAACATATCAGTAACCTTTAGCCAGAACGGAACATTATCAGTTCCACTATAACCTGGTATATTCATCTGTTCTCCACTACCCATAGACCAAGCAACGATCATTACGACAACCAATAAAATAACACCTAGTAGTGATTTCAAAGCTTTTACAGGATTATCTTTTAATGCGCTACCAAATTGCAGGATAAACGCAGCTACCATTGCAACAACAGTCAAAGCAAACAAACCATACATCAAGTACAGCAGACTTTCTGTCTGTGCAGGCTGCCACATCTCGGGATCAACACCCGTCAGTACTGCATCGCCCTGAGCATCTCCACCGAAGTAGAATAAGCCCAATACTACTAAAATAGCGGCGAATAAAACATACAGTACGTAATATGATACTCTATATGATAATTTAGCCATTTCTCTTATTTTTTGTATTTCAAGTTATATTTGATAACCATATCCAACAGAGTGATAGAAGAATCTTCCATTTCGCTGGTCAAAGCCTCGATCTTAGACAGGATATAATTGTAGAATACCTGCAGAATCAAAGCAACGATCAAACCGAAAATAGTTGTAATCAAGGCAACTTTCATACCACCTGCTACAACCGTCGGAGAGATATCACCTACTTGTTGGATCTTATCAAATGCTTGCACCATACCAATTACAGTACCCAAGAATCCCAAAGACGGAGCCATTGCGATGAACAATGTGATCCAAGAGCAACCTTTTTCCAAGTAACCAGCTTGTACACCACCATAAGATACTACTGACTTCTCAACTACGTCAAGACCTTGATCAATTCTCAATAAGCCTTGGTAATAGATAGAAGCGATAGGACCTCTTGTATTACGTGCGATGTCTTTAGCAGCTTCTACGTCGCCTTTTTCCAAAGCAGCTTCAATAGCAGCCAAGAATTTCTTTGTGTTGATTTCAGCCAAGCTCAGATAAATGATACGTTCAATACAGAATGCAAGACCGATAACCAAAGCGATAGCAACCAAACTCATGAAAGATGCAGTACCTTCAATAAATTTAGTCTTGATTTCCTTGTGAATACCACCTTCTTCTGCCTCTACAGTAGCATCACCAGCAGGAGCTGCTTGAGCTGCAGGAGCAGCTTGTTCTGTTTGTTCAGCTGCAGGAGCATCTTGAGCCTGAGCAAGTTGAGTTGAGCCAAATGTTAAGACTCCCATCACAGCAACAATTGCAAATAACTTTTTCATTGTGTGTCTAATTTTTAAGATTAATTAATTAAATTGTTTATTATATTCATTTATTATTTTTGTTTCCTTCTTTCATTCTGCGGAGAGACGGGGATTCGAACCCCGGATACCCTTTAGAGGTATACACGCTTTCCAGGCGTGCCTCTTCAACCACTCGAGCATCTCTCCAATAGACGCCTCTTTCAAAAACGGCTGCAAATTACAAAAAAAATGCGAACCACAAGCGTTTTCAGCTACAAATGTATTCTTTTTTTCGTTCTTGCCCCTCATTCTCTCCGTTTTATCTTTAATAAAATCTCAAAATTAATAAACTTTAAAATCTTTACGATGTTATTTGAGCATTCCAAACACTTTTAAAGCGTTCTCGGAAGTAACACGTCCAACGGCCTCCGGAGACATCCGGTAGATATCAGAAACCTTCATCAAAGTATCCTTCACATATGCGCTTTCATTTCTCTTACCACGATTCGGAACCGGAGTGAGATAAGGGGAATCCGTTTCAAGAACAACCTTCTCCAAAGGTATTTTAGTCAAAACTTCCGGAAGGCGCGACTTTTTAAAAGTGACCACACCATTAATTCCAATTAGAAAACCTGAAAACTCCAGAATCCGGGCAGCCTCATCATCAGTACCCGTGAAACTGTGGAAAACTCCTTTTAAAGAAGTATTCTTGTAAGGTTCCAGTACATTATATATATAGCCAAAGGCATCCCGACAATGAATAACGACAGGAAGGTCATATTCCAAAGCCCAATTGATTTGCTTATCTAATACAATCTGCTGTTCTTTCAGAAAAGTTTTATCCCAATAAAGATCCATACCAACCTCCCCTATTGCAATATACTTATTGAAAGACCTTAGTTCACGAGCCACAATCTCCAGTTCTTTTTCATAATCGGCATTAACAGAAGTAGGATGCAGTCCTATCATAGGAAAACAATAATCATTATAGGTATTACATACCGATAACATTGAATCAATTGTCGTACTGTCGATATTAGGCATAAAGATATGAGTGATTCCTGCAGAACGGGCACGCTCAATAACTTGCGGTAAATCTTCTGAAAATTCTTCTAAAAAGAGATGGGAATGTGTATCTATCAATCTCATTTATTTACTTCTTCTTTTCGTTTTTCACCGGTACGGTAATAGTAAATTAATCCGTAATCACGGCACAAATCCAAACGTTTCTCATTTGGAGAAACATCTTCAAACTTTTTTTCAACCTGGTTCCAAATATCTAAAATCAATTCATCTGCTGTGGTTCGCATAGCAGAAAGAGATTCTAAACTACGCGCTGTCAAAGCTTGCAGATTTTTTTGTCGGTCATAACTATCTGTAAAGATATCATAATGCACTCTAACCTTGGCTATTGTAGGATTATAAATAGGAATTCCGCCCTGTGAAGTTCGTTTAGCCTCTCCATCTATAATTTTTCGTCCCCATTCCACTAATGCTGTTTCTGTTGATAAATCCGGAACATTTGTACTATCTCCCGGTAAGCCATAATATGCTTTGTGAGCAACACGTACTTCCGAACGTATTACAGCTAAATTCAATACCTGAATAAAATGAGATACATACAAACGCGCCATCTTTACATTGGCCTGATGCTTATGACCAGCCTGCGACTGACGTTCAAAACATTGCAAATAATAAGACTGGGCAGCCTCAAACCTCGTCAAGAAATTCCGGGCCTCTGTCAACGTCTTCAGGGAAACTGCCAAATCATAAAGGTTCTGGACATCAGCTTTCGCAACCACTGCTTTCAGTGCCCGTATTCTCGCCTGATCTGTATTTGGTAATCTTCTATAAGGCATAAATCCAAAAAGACACTATTAAACCTCTCTATGCATCAAATTCTCTATTATCTTTTTAAGTTCTTCTTTCTTTTCCTCTGCAACACTGACAGCCGCTAAACTTTCCATCGCACGATTGCTATACTCCAACATTTGATTCTCGCAAATAGCTTTTACACCAATCTGATTATAGAGTTCCGTCACAGCAGCAATTTTTTCAGCGGGCTGAAAGTTTTCCGCCTGAATCCAATGATTCAACTGGTTACGTTGACCCGCATCGGCATGTTCAAATGCCTTAATCAGCATATAAGTTTTTTTATTGCAAAGGATATCTCCACCAATATTCTTTCCAAAGACTTTAGCATTACCATAGACATCCAAAAGATCATCTTTCAATTGGAAAGCAACTCCTATTTGCATTCCAAAATCATATAAACGATCTGCATCTTCTGCTGAAGCACCTCCCAAGCGGGCACCGATTCGTAAACTTGCAGCCAATAAAACTGCTGTTTTCAGACGAATCATTTCCAGATACTCTTCTGCTGTTACATCATTTCTCTGTTCGAACTCCATATCCATTTGCTGACCTTCACAAATTTCAAGAGCTGTCAGACTAAAAAGATCCATAACTTCCTTCAAAAAGACCGGAGAGCACTCTGCCATAAACTGATAAGCTAAAATCAACATCGCATCGCCCGAAAGAATCGCGGTATTATCATTCCAGACTTTGTGAACCGTCTCTTTACCTCTACGGCGATCGGCACGATCCATCAAATCATCATGAAGAAGGGTATAATTATGATAAACTTCAATACCTGTAGCCGGAGCATAGATACGAGTCACATCTTCCTGATATAAATTATAAGCCATCAACATTAATACCGGACGAATTCGCTTTCCACCCATAGACAGAACATATTCCACCGGAGCATACAATCCCTTTGGAGTACGTGTAAACTGTAAATCAGCAATATGAGAATTAATTTTTTCAAGAAGCTCAGAAGCTGTAAACATAGTGATTATAAATTAAGGAGAATAGTAAGAATAAAAAGAGGCTGCCGAAAAGCAGCCTCTTTTTTTATATAGATAACGTTATTACTGCAATCTGAACATTACAGGCACTGTATATTTAACGCGTACAGGTTTACCACGTTGCATACCAGGCTTCCACTTCGGCATGGTACCAATCACACGGAGCGCTTCTTTATCCAAATAGGGGTCAACACCTCTTATGACTTTAGCGTCTACAATACTACCGTCCTTATTAACAACGAATTGTACTGTTACACGACCTTGAGTACCGTTTTCCTGTGCAATAGTAGGATATTTGATGTTCTTGCTCAAGAATTGCATCAAACCAGCCATACCACCATTCGGGAATTCAGGCATTTGTTCTACAACCTCAAAAATGGTTTGTTCTTCCGGTTCTTCTTCAACAACAGTTACAGGCACATATTTTACCTCTACTGCCTGACCTGTTTCCTCAGAAGAAGCGATCACTGTTTCTTCCACATCAGCATCATCAGCTACGATTTCCAATGTTTCGTTAATCGGAGCTACTTCTGGAGGAGGAGGAGCGACCTTTTCTTCTTGTTCAGTAATAGGAACCATTTCTTCCTCAAAATAGAGATCAGTAAGAGCCTGGCTTGTATCGATCTTGATATCGCGCTTTGTCCATTCAAATGCTATAAACATAAAAGCCAGCACAATAACATAACCAATAAGCATCCAAGTCGATTTTTTGTTCTCCAAATCTGCTTTAGGTGTTTTCTTAATTTCCATAATTATAATATTATTTTAACGTGTTTCTCATTTTGGGCAAATATAGTACTTTTTCTGCAAAACGTCCATCCGTACTATCTTTTTTAAGACAATATACACCCATTTTTGTTTTTTTTATCCTTCAAAAAGCACACCTGCGCTTTTGTGCCACAAATGTAACGAGATATTTTAAAAATACCGTATCTTTGGCAATAATTTTAAATGAAATGTTGAAAAAGTCTTTTATTACGGTGCTACTACTACTGATTTTCTCCGTTTTACGTGCGCAAGACGGAACCAGCGCCTTCCAATTTTTAAAGCTTCCTTTTTCTGCCCACGCATCGGCATTGGGTGGAGAAAATATTTCTATTATAGAAGACGATTTAACGATGGCTGTCCAAAATCCCGCCCTTCTTTCGTGTGTAGCGGATAAAACTCTCAACCTGAATTACATGCTCTATATGGATGGTGTCAATGTTGGAGGAGCCGCATTCGCACGTACAGCAGGCGAGCGTTCCACTTGGGCGGTAACCGCTCAATATGTAGATTACGGAGAATTAAAAGAAACCACCGAAGAAAATATAGAAATCGGCACTTTCTCTGCCAAAGATATTTCCATATCGGGCATTTATACCTATGATTTAAGTGATTATTGGAGTGGTGGTGTCCGCACAAACTTCATTTATTCTCATTATGATAAGTACTCTTCATTCGCAATTGGCATTGATTTGGGATTGAATTACTATCATCAGGAGTCAGACTTTTCCGCTTCACTTGTTGCACGCAATTTGGGAGGACAACTGAAAGCTTTCGAAGAACGGCATGAAAAGCTACCTGCCGACGTACAGCTTGGTTTTAGCAAACGACTGGCACATGCTCCTTTCAGGCTCTCATTTACTCTACATGACCTGACACACTGGAGTTCATCAACCACAGCAGCAAACAATTTCGGAAAGAAATTGTTAAATCATATCTCCCTTGGCATTGATTTCCTTCCAACCAGCAATTTTTACCTGGCAGCCGGATACAACTTCCGCCGTGGAGAAGAAATGAAAATAAACGGTTCAAGCCATTGGGCAGGTTTTACTTGTGGCACAGGTATTCAGTTAAAACGATTGAAATTGGGGATGGCATATGCCAAATATCATGTGAGTTCATCCTCACTTATATTTAATTTGTCATATACCTTATAATATATAAATAGTATAACTCAAAATGAAAAAGATAACTATCGCAATCGACGGCTTTTCCTCCTGTGGAAAAAGTACCATGGCAAAAGATCTTGCCCGTGAAATAGGTTACATATACATCGACAGTGGCGCCATGTATCGTGCAGTCACTTTATACAGTATAGAAAATAGCATCTTTCAGGGAAATGCCATCGATACGGAAAGACTCCGGAAAGAAATAGATAATATCCATATCTCCTTTCAATTAAACCCTGAAACCGGACGCCCGGACACCTATCTGAATGGAGTAAATGTAGAAAATAAAATCCGCAGCATGGAAGTTTCTTCCCATGTTAGTCCCATTGCAACTTTAGGGTTTGTACGCGAAGCAATGGTAGCACAGCAACAAGCAATGGGCAATTCCAAAGGTATTGTCATGGATGGACGTGATATCGGAACTACGGTTTTTCCAGATGCTGAACTAAAAATATTTGTAACTGCCACGCCCGAAATCCGTGCACAACGTCGCTATGATGAATTAAAGACCAAAGGACAAGAAGCCAGTTTTGATGAAATACTTGAGAACGTAAAGCAACGAGATTATATCGATCAGAATAGAGAAGTAAGCCCGCTTCGCAAAGCAGATGACGCATTGCTGTTGGACAATACTGATATGACTATTCCTCAACAAAAGGAATGGTTGCAAGAGCAATTCAATAAGATCATTAAGAGATAAAGGAAAAAGGGTGTAGCCTTATGCCGTAAAAGGTGTAGCCATCCAAGACAAAGGGTGTAGCCTTGGGCCGTAAAGGGTGTAGCCCTTCCGAAGGTCCGTTTACAATCTCTATATCAACATATTATATTATGGTAAAAGTAGAAATAGATGAAGGTTCTGGCTTCTGTTTCGGTGTAGTCACTGCAATAAATAAAGCTGAAGAAGAGCTAGCCAATGGAGGCACTTTATATTGCCTGGGAGACATCGTGCACAATAGCCGTGAAGTGGAGCGCCTGAAAGAGATGGGCCTCATCACTATCAATCATGATGACTTTAATCATTTGCACGATGCCAAAGTTTTGCTACGTGCCCATGGAGAACCGCCCGAAACCTATGAAATTGCCCGTCGCAATAATATTGAAATCATTGATGCCACTTGCCCGGTAGTACTCCGCTTACAAAAGAAAATCAAGCAAGAATATACTCAAAAAGATACCGAGGATAAACAAATCGTTATCTATGGAAAAACCGGTCATGCGGAAGTCCTTGGTTTAGTAGGACAAACTACCGGAGAAGCAATTGTCATAGAAAAGTTGGAAGAAGCTAAAAAACTGGATTTCACCAGAAGCATCCGTTTATATTCGCAGACAACAAAGTCACTGGATGAATTCCAGAAAATCGTAGAATACATCAAAGAACATATCTCGCCTGATGTCACATTCGAATATTACGATACCATCTGCCGGCAAGTAGCCAATCGTATTCCGAACATACGGAAATTTGCCGCTTCGCACGATCTGGTATTCTTCGTAAGTGGCAAGAAAAGTTCCAATGGGAAAATGCTGTTCAGCGAATGCCAAAAAGTCAACCCTAATTCCCATTTGATAGACAGTGCTGAAGAGATAGACAGTTCTCTGCTTACCGGAGCTTCCTCTATCGGAGTATGTGGAGCAACCTCCACTCCCAAATGGCTGATGGAAGAAATTTCAAAGGCCATTCAATCACGACTTACAGGACAATAAGTCACCGTTTTGAAACAACAAATTAACGTTAAATATGAATCACGCCCTCAGCTTTTTGCTATCTTTGCGTCGATTATTTAAACCAAACTAAAAGATTGTTATGGGAACAGTTAAGTGCATAGGTATTTTGACATCCGGTGGTGATGCACCGGGAATGAACGCTGCTATTCGTGCAGTAACACGTGCTGCTATTTACAACGGATTACAAGTAAAAGGTATATATAGAGGTTACAGAGGTCTGGTAACCGGCGAAATCAAAGAATTCAAAAGCCAGAACGTAAGTAATATCATACAATTAGGTGGTACTATCCTGAAAACAGCTCGTTGTCAGGAATTCACTACTCCCGAAGGACGCCAGATTGCGTATGATAATATGAAAAAGGAAGGCATTGATGCCTTGGTTATCATTGGTGGTGACGGTTCATTGACAGGTGCACGTATTTTCGCACAAGAGTTCGATGTACCTTGTATAGGATTGCCGGGTACTATCGATAATGACTTGTACGGAACAGATACGACTATCGGTTATGATACAGCTTTGAATACCATTCTGGATGCAGTGGATAAAATCCGCGATACCGCTACTTCTCATGAGCGTTTGTTTTTCGTGGAAGTAATGGGACGTGACGCTGGTTTCCTTGCATTGAACGGTGCCATCGCCTCAGGTGCAGAGGCCGCTATCATTCCGGAGTTCAGTACGGAAGTCGATCAACTGGAAGAATTCATCAAGAATGGTTTCCGCAAATCCAAAAACAGTAGTATTGTAATTGTTGCGGAAAGCGAACTGACAGGTGGAGCCATGCACTTTGCAGAGCGTGTGAAGAATGAATATCCTCAATACGATGTACGTGTTACCATCCTTGGCCACTTGCAGCGCGGTGGAAGCCCTACTGCTCACGACCGTATCCTTGCCAGCCGACTCGGCGCAGCAGCTATCGATGCCATCATGGAAGGACAACGGAACGTGATGATTGGTATCGAACATGATGAAGTAGTATACGTTCCTTTCACAAAAGCTATCAAGAATGATAAGCCAATCAAGAAAGACTTGGTAAATGTATTGAGAGAACTCTCTATTTAATTAGAATATAGTGAAATATGCAAAAGCGCGGATGAATTTCATCCGCGCTTTTGCATTATAGCCATTTTGCTACAATTTCTTCTGTCTTATCCCATAGTTCCTTCATCTGTACATGATGAAAGAATTTCTCTGCAAGCTGTTTAGGATGGCAACTTACATTCAACGTTCCGGTACGTTTTCCCGCATCTTCATCCAGCAACAAACTGATGGCCGTCGCTGCTCCTTGGCGAGGCGTACGTATGAAAGGGCGGAAAAAGATATCCGTCAACGGATCAAACCACATATGCATCGTAATGATTGGGGTGGAAACAATACCCGGATCGGCAGCATTGACAACAATTCCTTTTTCTTTCACCTTCTCCGATAGAGCTATTGTAAACAAAGTTAATGCCAATTTCGTATTACTATAAATCGGAATACGCCAGAAAGCGCCTTTCTTTCCACGCAAAAAGAAGTCAGGAAAATCCAGTTTACCGATGGCATAAGTGCAAGACACCATGTTTACAATCCGGCTTCCCTCCCCCATCAGTGGTAACAATTTACGAGTCAATAGATAAGGAGCTACATAATTGACACTCACTGTACGTTCCAATCCATCTTCGGTAATACGACGTTTCGTTTCCATAGTACCGGCATTGTTCATTAACAAGGTGATAGCTTCTCCACGCTGAAGAAGTTCATTGGCAAAAGAAGCCGTAGAAGATAAAGAAGCAAGATTGACCGGTACTATTTCCAATGCTATATTTCCTGTTTCCCGCATTATTAACTGACGCTTCTCTTCTGCGATTTCAGGATCACGACACGCCATAATGACTTTATATCCGGCGGTGGCAACAGCGCGTGTAATCTCCATTCCCATGCCACCATCTGCTCCAGTTATAACTGCAAGTTTCTGTTTCATTATCCTTTTGCTTCTATTTTTGTAATTTCCCGTTTCAAACCGGCCGGAAGTTCTTCATTCAAATGCTGATGGCATGCCATCTCGATGGAATACATCCGTGCAATACAATAATTACTATGTTTACAATTACAGCGCGCTTTCTCTTCTTCACGCATGCGGTTAACAAACCCCGGTTCATTAAGCAGGGCACGTGCCATCTGCACAGCTTCAAAACCATCATTCAGCACCTCATCTATTTTCTCACGCGAAACTAAGCCACCCACATACACCAATGGCATCTTAATTTCTGCCCGGAACTTCAACGCATCTTCCAAAAAGTAAGCCTCCTTGAAAGGAACGGTCGGTATCATCCACTTTCCTACCATTCGCACTCCATACTTCAACCACCAGCAATTCATATAATGAGTCATAGTACGGATAGGCATCCGACCACGCATCACATACATAGGAGCTTTACTAACAAAGCCTCCACTTAATACTAATGCATGAGCTCCTGATTGTTCCAAGCGTTTTGCCACCTGCATAGTTTCATCCATTTCCATCCCGCCACGGAAACCATCACGCATATTCATTTTCACCAATACAGCCATGTCCGTTCCGGCAGCTTTCATCACCTCCTCCATTACCATATCCATAAAACGCATCCGATTTTCCAAAGAACCACCAAAGCAATCCTTACGGCGATTCGTGTAAGGAGAAAGGAACTGAGAAATCAAATATCCATGTCCGGCATGTATTTCAACAGCATCAAAGCCTGCCTCACGGGCCAAATTCACAGCATGGCCGTACGCACGTGCCATCTCCGGCAATTCCTCTTTTTTCAAGCCACGAACAAAAGTCGGTGAGTAAAGATTGAAACCGGTGGAAGCTCCGACAGGAGTAACACCACAGATACTTTTATGTGACATATTGCCACAATGTCCCAACTGGATAGCTGCTGCTGCACCTTCGGCATGTACAGCATCTGTCAGTTCTTTTAATCCGGGGATAATTTCAGACCGCATCCACAATTGGCGGTCGAACGACAAACCACTTTGGGTGACAGCTGCATAGGCCACAGTAGTCATTCCAACACCTCCAGCCGCAACTGAACGGTGATAGTCAAGCAACATTTGCGAAGGGGCATTACCCGGACACATACTTTCAAATGCCGCCGAACGGATAGTACGATTCCGTAAAGTCAGCGGCCCTAAAGTTACAGGAGTAAATAACTTGCTCATGAGTATTATTTATGATTTGTGATTTATAAGCGAGAGATTAATAAAGGAACGGAAAAACACGTTTTCGGTTTCCCACCGCATCTCCAAATTCTTCTTTATAACGATGCCAGATGGCATTGGCACGAGGAACCAGATTAGCCACTGTCCACCACAGGAAAACCAGTCCGGAGAGCGACCAGGTCAATATAGCCCATCCTGCCCATTCTATGATTTCACCAAAGTAATTGGCAGAGGTGACATAACGATACATCCCCTGCGATGGAAGGTAATGCCGCGTATCTCCCGGTTTACGAAGATGGCGGATTACATAATCCGAATACCAGTTGATCCCCATTCCGATAAAGAATAGCAACACTCCAATAATAAACTGAGGAGTCATCAACCACTCCGGTGTATAAAAAAGTTCAGGAGCCAGATAAAAAAGCCATTCTCCTTGCATAAAGCCATTCAGAAGGTTAAACAGCATTCCCATCATCATAATGACAAGCGGCATACGACTCTTTCCCTTCAGCAGGAAAGGAAACACAAAGGCGCGCTGGAAATAATGTAATTGAAATAAAAGAAAAAAAATTAGGGGAGCAATTGAATTATATCGTGCTGAATTCCACCAAAGTAATAACATCACAATAAATACAGGTGCCTCCATCAACATCCATGCCAATTTATTATTAATGGAAATGCCCCAAGATGCAGTGCGAAACATTCCATATCCCGCTTTGACAAAATAAAGTGCGATAAATACAAACAGTGCGATGATGCTCATGGCACCAAGAAATAGCTGAAAAGTCCCTTGTTCCATACTTGTTTCGATTTAAGTACGGGCAAAGATATATAAAAAGGAGGAGAAAGAAAACTTTTCTCCCCTAAATAGTTTACAAGTATTTATCGTTTCTTGATAGGTACGTAAGTCGTATCTTCAAGTACATTTTTGTATGCCGGACGAATGATACGCTTGCCTTCAAAGTTCAATTCTTCATTACGGTGCGCACACCAGCCGACGATACGAGCCATAGCAAACAATGGCGTAAAGATTTCCTGCGGTAATCCAATCATTTCATAAACAAAGCCGGAATAGAAATCAACGTTGCTCGATACCGTCTTTCCATTATTCTTCACGCGACCGAAAGTTTCGATAGCGCGTTCTTCCAAGAGTTCAAGGAAAGCAAATTCGCGCTCTTTACCCTTTTCCCGGGCAAGATCACGAGCCAGTTCTTTTAGTAAGATAGCACGTGGATCGGAAATCGTATAAACAGCATGTCCGATACCATAAATCAATCCGGTCTTGTTATAAACTTCCTTATTCAGCATCCGGGTGAAGTAAGTGTCGATCTCATCCACACTTGTCCAGTCCTGAATATTCTCCTGTAAGTGATGGAACATATCAGCCACCTGAATATTTGCACCGCCATGAAGCGGACCTTTCAACGAGCCGATACCTGCGGCAATGGATGAGTATGTATCCGTTCCGGTAGAAGAAGTAACACGAACCGTGAAAGTGGAGTTATTACCACCACCATGCTCTGCCTGAAGCACCAACAAAAGGTCGAGCGTACGAGCCTCCAACTGCGTATAATTGCGTTTCAGCATATAGAGGAAATTTTCGGCAATAGAAAGATTTTCCTGCGGATGGCGAATATGCAATGAACGACCGAAAGTGGCATGGCGCAACATATTATATGCATACGCAATAATGGTCGGGAACTTGGAAATCAAATCAATGCTCTGGCGCATCAGATTGTCACGGGAAGTATCATCGGCAGCAGGGTCAAAACGGTACATCTCGAGTACACTGCGTGCCAGGATATTCATAATATTATTTCCTTCCAGTTCGATAATATTCATCTTGGTTTTCTGTTCCAACGGCATGTTGTCATTGATAAGTTCACGGAAAGAAGCCAGTTCTTCTTTATCAGGCAGATTGCCGGACAACAACAGATAAGCCACTTCCTCGAATCCGAAACGCTTCTCTTTAACAAAAGCATGAACAATATCCTCTACATCATAACCACGGTAGAACAACTTACCCGGGATAGGTTTCAAGCCACCGCCCGGAACACGTTCATACCCCACTACATTACCAATTCTGGTGAGCCCGACCAACACACCTGTGCCGTCTTCATTGCGCAAACCGCGCTTCACATCAAATTTGGAGAACAATTCGGTATCAATCCGAACCGCTTCCTTCATATCCTCGGAAAGCTTATAAACTAAATATTCCTTCTTCATTTTCGTATCGTTTTAATCGTTAGTATTATTTTTCAATTCTTTCCACTATCTCCCGGGTAAAGGCAGAAGTGGACAAAGAGACACCGCCGGGCATGAAGCGCGCCAAGTCAGCGGTAGCACGGGCATCAAGGAAACTTTGTTCCAGGGCATGTTCTATCAAGGAAGCAGATTCTTTCCAACCGAAGTATTCGAGCATCATTACGGCAGACAGAATGATGGAACAGGGATTCACAATATCTTTACCTGCAATATTCGGTGCCGTACCATGGGTGGCTTCAAAGATGGCATGTCCGGTCTGGTAGTTGATATTTGCTCCGGGAGCAATGCCGATACCGCCCACCATGGCAGCCAACTGATCGGAAATATAATCTCCATTCAGGTTAAGGGTAGCAATCACAGAGTATTCTTCAGGAATCAACAAGGTATTTTGCAGGAAAGCATCCGCAATGCAATCTTTTATCACCAGCTTTCCGTCAGCCAATGCTTCTCCAAATTCACGTTCAGCCAATTCGTAGCCCCACTTTTTGAAACCACCTTCGGTAAACTTCATAATATTTCCCTTGTGCACCAATGTCACGGAAGGCAGGTTATTCTCAAGTGCATACCGACAGGCAGCCCGCACCAATCGTTCCGTTCCTTCTTTTGAAACAGGTTTCACACCGAAAGAAGATGTCTCGGGGAACCGTACTTTCTTCACCCCCATCTCATCGTGCAGAAACTTATAGAACTTCTCAGCCTCCGGTGTACCGGCTTCCCACTCGATACCGGCATAAATATCTTCCGTATTTTCACGGAATACACACATGTTCACCTTCTCCGGATGACGAACCGGAGAGTGAATCCCCTGATACCAACGAACCGGACGCAGGCATACATACAAATCCAACGTTTGGCGCAATGCCACGTTTAGTGAACGGATACCACCACCGACAGGTGTAGTCAGCGGACCTTTGATACCCACTTTGTAATCACGGAAAGCTTCCATCGTTTCATCAGGTAACCACAGGCCACATTTTTCAAAAGCCCGTTCGCCTGCCCACACTTCCATCCATTCAATTTGCCGTTGTCCACTATATGCTTTCTGCACGGCAGCATTCACAATAGCTTGCATAGAAGGAGTAATTTCAACTCCTACCCCATCACCGGTAATAAAAGGTACTGTAATTTTATCCATCTTTCTATCTTGCATTAAGAGCAGAACCGGCACGGAACCAGCCTATCTGCTGTTCATTATACGTATGTTGAGCTTCGAAGCTATCCTTCGTACCATCTTCGTGGTGAAGGACAATCTTAAGATTACGGCGGGGAGCAAAATCCATCAATCCGATTACCGAAATTAAATCATGTTCCTGAATCTTATCATAATCGGCTTTATCCACAAAAGTCAATGCCAGCATACCTTGTTTCTTTAGGTTCGTTTCATGGATCCTGGCAAAACTCTTTGCCAAGATCACACGAACATTCAGGAAACGGGGCTCCATAGCGGCATGTTCACGACTGGAACCTTCACCATAATTTTCTTCGGCTACTACAACGGAAGAGATCCCTTCAGACTTATACATCTTTGCCGTACCGGAAACCGGACCGTATGTATTGGTAGAGCGATTCCATACACTATTAGTTTCTCCATTGAAAGCATTCACAGCACCCATCAGCATATTGTCTGAGATATTCTCCAGATGTCCACGGAAACGAAGCCACGGACCTGCCATTGAGATATGATCTGTAGTACATTTGCCCTGTGCCTTAATCAGTAATGGCATATTAAGCAAATCAGTTCCTTCCCAGGCAGGGAATGGTTGTAGCAATTGGAGTCGTTGCGAATGAGGGTTCACATTGATTTCCGTCTTCTCACAGCTGGGAGCCATATACCCTTCACTACCTTCGGCAAATCCTTTCGGCGGCAATTCTTCACCCACAGGTTCGGAGAGTTTTACTTTTTCACCTTCACGATTCACCAATACATCTGTCAGCGGATTGAAACAAAGGTCTCCGGCAATCGTCAGTGCCATAGTCAATTCGGGAGACGCGACAAAGGCATACGTATTCGGATTACCGTCTGCACGTTTGGCAAAATTACGGTTGAAAGAGGTTACGATAGAATTCTTGCGAGTAGGGTTATCTGTCTCACGTTTCCACTGACCAATACAGGGACCGCAGGCATTTGCCATAATTGTAGCACCGACTTTCTCAAAAGTTCCTATCATTCCGTCACGCTCTGCCGTAGCCCGTATCCGTTCGGAACCGGGGTTCACAATCAGGGGAGCGGCTACTTTCAGGTGCTTCTCTTCAACCTGACGGGCCAGGGAAACGGCACGACTTAAATCCTGATAGGATGAATTGGTGCATGAACCTATCAATCCGACTTCCATCTTGCGTGGATAACCGTTAACCAGTACTTTTTCTGCAAATTCAGAAATAGGCGTAGCGGCATCGGGAGTAAAGGGACCATTAATATAAGGTTCCAGCCTGGAAAGGTCAATCTCAATTACCCGGTCGTAATACTTCTCCGGAGCAATCATGATGTCGGCATCTGCACGAAGATCCCCCGCCACAGAATCAGCCATCTCTGCCACTTCTTCTCTTCCGGTAGCTTTCAGATAAGTAGCCATACGATCATCATAAGGGAAAAGTGACGTGGTGGCACCGACTTCGGCACCCATATTACAAATAGTTGCCTTACCGGTAGCGGACAAAGAAGCCGTGCCCGGTCCAAAATATTCAATGATTGCATTTGTACCGCCTTTAACCGTCAGGATACCTGCCAACTTCAGAATCACATCTTTTGGAGCCGCCCAACCATTCAGTTCACCTTTCAGATGTACACCAATCAAGCGAGGCATTTTCAATTCCCATTCCATACCGGTCATCACATCCACCGCATCAGCACCACCGACGCCGATGGCAACCATACCTAGACCGCCTGCATTGGGCGTATGCGAGTCCGTTCCTACCATCATTCCACCAGGAAAGGCATAATTTTCCAATACCACCTGATGAATAATACCCGCACCCGGTTGCCAGAAACCTATACCGTACCGGGAAGAAACATCACGCAAGAAATCGTATACTTCTTCATTTGTCTTGGTAGCAGTGGCAATATCTTCCCGGGCTCCCCTATAGGCCTGTATCAGATGGTCGCAATGTACTGTCGAAGGTACGGCAACTTGTTCGCGACCTGCATTCATAAATTGCAGCAATGCCATTTGGGCGGTTGCATCCTGCATTGCTACACGGTCAGGGCGGAAGTTTACATAATCTTCTCCCCTTTTGTAGTCTTTTACTCCCTTCTCATCAAACAGATGAGCATACAAAATCTTTTCTGCTAATGTCAGCGGACGTTGCAGTACCGCCCGCACGTGTTCCATTTTCCCCTTATAAGAAGCATAAAAGGCCTTTAACATAGTTACGTCATACACCATAATCACATTTATTTTTTAGTTTTTCAATATTGTAAAGATTACAAATTAATATAATAAACAAACTAAAATCGTTAAAGGTTTAACAAATTAAAGCTTTTCTTCGTGCAAAAGCGAAGAATGATTACCTTTGTAAGAGATTTAATAATAATATGAGCAATAACCTCCTTCCTCCAACCGACCATCTTCAGCGACAAGAACTGCTCCTGCGTATGGAATATGAATTCGAAAAAGAAGAATTCAAAAGGCAGACCGAAACCATGGGTATCGCCCGCAAGGTGAAACGGGGACTCTGTTGGTATCCTGCCACTCCCGGACGAAGTTACTACAATTCACTGAATCAATTAGTAATAGAAATTACACATACGGAAGATACTGATATAGAACATAATTTCGAATTTGGGCGTCCCGTCTGTTTTTTCCGCAAAGGATACGATGATAAAATCACATATTTCAATTCCATTGGTACTATCAGTTATGCCAACGAAACACGCATGGTTGTTGTAATGCCCGGTGCAGGTGCTATACTGGAAGTACAATCTGCCGAAAACCTCGGAGTGCAGCTTTATTTTGATGAAACGTCCTACCGCACTATGTTCGAAGCCCTCTCCGATGTAATTCGTGCCAAGGGTAATCGATTAGCAGAATTGAGGGATATCATGCTGGGAACTTTAAAACCCGAATTCCGTGAGCTCTACCCTGTCCGTTTCCCCTGGCTGAATTCTACACAGGAAAATGCAGTGAACAAAGTGTTGTACTCCCGCGATGTTTCTATTGTACACGGGCCTCCGGGAACAGGGAAAACAACTACTCTCGTAGAAGCTATCTATGAAACATTGCACCGCGAACCTCAAGTACTGGTTTGCGCCCAAAGTAATACAGCCGTCGACTGGATCAGTGAAAAACTCGTAGATCGTGGTGTGAATGTCCTGCGGATTGGTAATCCCACCCGGGTAAACGACAAAATGCTTTCATTCACTTATGAGCGCCGTTTCGAAGGACATCCGGCCTATTCTGAATTATGGAGTATCCGCAAAGCCATGCGTGAAATGGGTGGCAAACATCGAGGCAGCTATGAGGAGCGTGAAAGCGCCCGCAATCGTATGAGTCGCCTGCGTGATCGTGCCACACAATTGGAAATACAAATCAATGCCGATCTTTTCGACAATGCCCATGTCATAGCCTCCACCCTCGTCAGTAGCAATCACCGCGTACTGAACGGGCGCCGCTTCGGTACACTCTTTATTGATGAAGCCGCCCAAGCTTTGGAGGCTGCTTGCTGGATAGCCATCCGCAAGGCCGACCGTGTAGTGCTGGCAGGCGATCATTGCCAGCTTCCACCTACTATAAAATGTTACGAAGCTGCCCGTGGAGGACTGGAATGTACATTGATGGAAAGAGTCGTTGCCAATAAACCCAGTACCGTCTCTCTATTGAAAGTACAATATCGTATGCATGAAGAAATCATGAAATTTCCCTCACAATGGTTTTACAATGGAGAACTGGAAGCGGCTCCGGAGATACGATACCGCGGCATTCTCGATTGGGATACGCCTATCAGTTGGATAGATACTTCTGAAATGGATTTTAAGGAAGAATTTATTGGGGAAACATTCGGGCGTATCAATAAAGCAGAAGCTGATTTACTTCTTCAGGAATTAAAAGCTTATATTAACCGGATCGGCGGAAAGCGCGTCTTAGAAGAACGGATTGATTTCGGTATCATCTCTCCTTACAAAGCCCAAGTGCAGTACCTCCGCAATAAGATTAAAGCAAGCGGTTCACTCAAACCCTATCGCAGTCTACTCACCGTTAACACTGTAGATGGTTTCCAGGGACAAGAACGTGATGTCATCTTCATCAGCCTTGTGCGTGCCAACGAAGATGGACAGATAGGCTTCCTCAACGACCTGCGAAGAATGAATGTCGCCATAACCCGTGCCCGAATGAAGCTAGTGATACTGGGTGAAGCTAACACACTAAAGCATCATAAATTCTATCAAAAACTTATTGAGTATATCAAAAGGATTTCAAAAACATAAAGAAGATTACGCAACTTCATACAAGTCATTTCCTGCATGAAATTGCGCAATCTCTTATTTTACCCAAAGCCTCTCGCTTTTATTTCTTATACCAATCCTTATACTCGCTACCGTTAGATTTCACCCATTTGATAAAGTCCGAATAAGTAATATCTACACTTTCGGTTTCAGTGGTGCTAAAGTCTTCAGCATCAACCAACTGAATGGCGAATGGATAATTCTCTGCCGCTACATAGTAGACACCACTGTTCGGTGAAGACAAGTCTTTGCCTGTATGAAACAAACTCATATCCGCTTTTTCTGTCGGTTTATAGTTTACCAGATGAACTTCACAACGATTGTTACCCAAATTCTCATGAACCATAATAAACGGATTATAAGGAGCCACTCCAAAAGTTTCGTGATCAACAGGAGTAGTCAGGGTATTTTTAATCTTATAAGATGCTGTCTTTGTATTATTCTCTGTAGCCACAAGAGCATTAGTAAACACATTAACCGTAGCTTTAGCAAGTTCACGGTCCAAACCTTGACTGGTATCTGAAATGTTCTCAAACTCAGTAACTACATTCGAACGATCAGTATTCATCTGATAAGCAAAGCCATTTTTAAAGGAAGCTCCGGACCAAAGTGCTGTAAATGTGTCTTCCGTAGAAAGTACCTGGTTACTCGTATTAAACGCCAGAACAGAATTATACTTCACAATCACATCGTTCAGATCATAATCACCTTTATTAGGCCAGTTATCTTCAAAAGCCAAAATTCCTTTATAAGTCATGCGATAGGCGACAGAACGGTCATCATCCGTTCCCGGATCAGGTGTTACAGACGGAACGTCAGGAGCAATTGCTTCTATCGGATTGGACCAGACATTAAACTGTACGTCGTTATAATCATAATCCGTATAATCCTCAAATGAAAGTACTACAAAGTCATTGATACGGAAAGCAGCCGTATGTGTACGTCCATCACCATTCAAAGCGGTAGTTGAATAACAAATCTTATCAGTTTTTCCTTCTTTAACAAAAGCGTTATTCAGAAGAAACCAACCTATTCTTACTCCATTAGGGAATACAGTACCTTTATCTACTCCGTTCTCGTCTATATAATGCAACTTAACACATTCTCCTCCTTTCAAGCCAATCGGCTTCCCATAATAACCGGCTGTATGTGTGTTTGGAAAAACAATATATTTCTTTGCAGCTTTTATTTCCTTGACAGATGCACCGTCTTTATAACAATAATAACCAAAAATACTTGCAGCAGAACTGTTTCCTCCTATAAAACGGACAGAAACCTCAGTATCTCTGCCTTGAAGATCATCCACTTTGAAATCTGCGGACTGACGGTATGTTTGAGGGCAGATTCCTCCTTCCTGAATTGTATTTCTAATGGTCTTCAATACTGAAGCCGACAAAACCAATTCTCCTTCACTATCCAGATAATTCGGACGGCCATTAGTCTGCCAGGTTCCCAAAAGTCCATACTCAGTTGATGGATCCCATTTATCGGCACGCGTTTGTGGGATGCCATCGGTCAGTTTCCATTCAATATCAGCATTAATCACATTATCCGTGATAGTGGTCTGCACCAATCCCGGAACTCCG
The DNA here is from genome assembly GCF_003471885.1 of Bacteroides sp. AM16-24. Taxonomy (NCBI): domain Bacteria; kingdom Pseudomonadati; phylum Bacteroidota; class Bacteroidia; order Bacteroidales; family Bacteroidaceae; genus Bacteroides; species Bacteroides sp. AM16-24. The sequence continues at coordinate 72,008 of NZ_QRKI01000015.1, read as the reverse complement.
ACATACGAAGTATAGATATAAACATCCGAACCGTGATCTGCCGCCACAATTTCTTTGGCATGATACTCGCCATTTTCATCAGTCATACGGGTAATTGCAGGAGTTATATCAGTACACAAAACTGTCTGTCCACCTTCATCTGTAGTAAACGGATCTTCAAAATAGACATTGAAAAGCACTTTATAACCTTCAGGAACATCATACTTCACATTCAACTGAATAGTAGAAGTAGTGGAAAAATCAAAAGAATTAGGTTTATCTTCACCACCACCATTAGGATCATAAACATCACGGGTACATCCAGATACCATCAAAATAACCAATACACTGCATAGTAAATAGTAGAATGCGCCATGTATTGCATAGAAGTTTGCTTTCTTCGTCATAGCAATATGTTTTATGTTGTCAATTCGGTACAAAAGTAGCAAATTATATTCACTTATTACATTATTCGAAAAATAAATTATTATAATATGCAATATTTAGCAAAAGATGGTCAACAATTGCTTCCTTTTACCTTTATAAAAGAAGGATGCCAAGGTAAAACACAGAAAATCTGTCAAGAGCAGAATTACGCAACATTAACATAACAGGAGAGTTTTGTTTTTCCCTTGCTTCTTTTCCCGAAACAGATGATGCGTTTACCCTCATTACATAGTCTATTTTACCCAAACAGATTGTATGTTTTGAGTGATTACATCGTATGTTTTAGTCCAGAAGAAAGCATGTTTCCGACGACTTCATACCTTACTATATAATAAAAGAGGAGCAACTTACGTTACTCCTCCCATTATCTTCTTCCCGAACTTAAATCAGGATTACGGCTACAAATATACTACATTGAAACACCGAAATCAAGCATTCGGGCATTTTTATTCTTATCCCCAAGAAGGATTAGTTATTTTCCGGACGCAACTGGCGAACCGTAACAGCTGTCTGCCACATTTCGCTTTCGCGCAACTGACGAAGTTCTTCGTTCAGCTTCTCACGATAATCAGGTTGAGAATTGCTGTCGATAGAGATCTGAGCCTCATTACCAGACTTAACGCTTGCATACAATTTCTGTACTACCGGCTTGATAGCATCGTGGAACGGAGTCATCCAGTCCAGAGCACCGCGTTGTGCAGTAGTTGAACAGTTAGCATACATCCAGTCCATACCATTTTTAGCGAACAACGGCATCAATGACTGAGTCAATTCTTCTACTGTTTCATTGAATGCTTCCGACGGAGTATGACCGTTTTCACGCAATACTTCATACTGAGCCAACAGCAATCCCTGAATAGCTCCCATCAATGAACCACGCTCACCTGTCAGGTCAGAAGTAGCTTCACGTTGGAAAGTAGTTTCAAACAAATATCCTGAACCTATACCGATACCCAATGCGATGGTACGATCCATAGCCTTGCCTGTAGCATCCTGATAGATAGCGTAAGAAGAGTTCAAGCCACGACCCTCGAGGAACATGGTACGCAATGAAGTACCTGAACCTTTAGGAGCTACCATGATTACGTCGATATCTTTCTGAGGAACTACACCTGTACGATCGCTCCAGGTGATAGCAAAACCATGAGAGAAGTAAAGAGCTTTTCCCGGAGTCAGGTAAGGTTTGATAGTAGGCCATACAGACATTACGGCTGCATCAGACAACAAGCACATAATGATAGTACCTTTCTCACAAGCCTCCTCAATGCCAAACAGTGTTTCACCCGGTACCCATCCGTCAGCTATTGCTTTCTCATAAGTCTTACCCGGACGCTGTCCAACGATTACGTTGAAACCATTATCACGCAGGTTGCATGCCTGTCCCGGTCCCTGTACACCATAACCGATCACTGCAATTGTTTCATCTTTCAAAACTTCACGTGCTTTTTCCAAAGGAAATTCTTCGCGGGTCATTACATTCTCAGTAACACCGCCAAAATTCAATTGTGCCATTTTCTTTTTTAGTTTTTTATTTGTGGCTTGCGCCAGCTAATGATTAATAAAATTATTTCTCTGTAAATATTACTTTCGAACGACAAACGACTTCGTTGCCATCCTTTTTCACTTCAATATCGAAAGCACCGTCACCCAGCTCATCTTTATAAAGAGTGAGCTCATCATTGTAATAACTTTCGGCTACGTAAGCCATTTCGAAACGACGGATACGCTTTTCCTTATACATCTCTATCGGGAACAAGTCCATGATATGTTCGATGTAGCGGATACTGTTCACGTGTCCGTTGATGTCGATATCACTGTATTTAGCTTTCAATGTAGCTACCGGTTCGGTAGAAGTCACTTTGATGCGTGAAGGTTTCTCGATAGGACAAGGTTCATCGCACACATAATCTACAATGCTACCTCCGTGCAATGCCAGCAAATCGGCAGGCTTGCGGGTATTGAGGTTAATCATGGCCCATACGGAACGCGCATAACCAATCTTCTTGCCGTCTTTGTCCAACAAGGCAAAGTTACGATCTGTGAAAAGACGGTATACATTCTCCACCCAAGTCCAGATGGTAAAGTCCTCATATTGAAAAGGCATTTCATCCAGTTCGATGGCAAGGCGGGAGAGTACCCATGTGTAGTTGTCTTCATTCAGCGTGGCTATACCGAATCCACGGTCACTGGCATGAAAACCGGCACAATTCAACAAATGGTTTCCTAATACGCCCATGGTAAGGCGTCCGGTAAAGTCCACATGGAATGGCTCCGCTACAAACTGATACTTTCCAATCTTACTACTATTCTCACTCATTATTTTGCTCCTTTTCTTTTTTCAATCGGTATTTCGTTTCACGGTCGGCAAGGTATTCGTTCACACGCTCGAAGCAACTGGTAGTGATAGCCACACGTCCCGAACGAACAAACTGAAGTACACAGTCGAGGGCACGCAATTCGTCATAAAGATTGGTGATTTCTTCACCCATACCATTCTTCTCTACGATAGCAAACACAGCATTCACCTCTACAATACGTGCATTATACTTACGGATCACTTTCGATACCTCCGGTTTTTCTTCCAGTATCGGGGTTGTTATCTTATACAATGCAATCTCATGCTGATAGATCTCATCATCCGTGAAGTAGTGTGCTTGCAGCACATCTATCTTCTTGGTGATTTGCTTGGTTACTTTCCCAATGGTGTCTTTATCCGTCCATGCGGTAATGGTGTACTTATGTACGCCCTTGATGGACGAAGCCGAAACATTCAGACTCTCGATATTGATCTGGCGACGGGTAAACACTGCGGTTACCTGGTTCAGCAAACCGGCGAAGTTCTCCGAATGAACGATTATCGTATATAATGTCTTATCCATATTTCAAATTAAGAATTAAGAATGATGAATGAAGAATTTCAAGAAAGAACTGAGAAATGAAAGATGCAATTTCTGCACCGCAATTCTTTATTCTTCATTCTTCATTATGTTAGCATTCCAGCAACATCTGGTTTACCGAACCACCCGGAGGTGTCATCGGCAAAACATTGCCTTCTTCCATAACGCAGGCTTCCAATAGGAACGGACCGTCCGTAGCAAGCATTTCCTCTATTGCACCTTTCAGTTCTTCACGCGTCATTACACGGCGTGAAGGAATGTCGTAGGCAGAAGCTATCTTCATATAATCCGGATTCAGCATCGGAGTGAACGAATAGCGACGATTGAAAAACATCGCTTGCCACTGGCGTACATTACCCAGGAAGTTATTATTCAGCAAGATCATCTTAACAGGAGCCTTCTGTTCCATAATGGTTCCCATCTCCTGAATGTTCATTTGCAGACCACCATCACCCATAAATACACATACAGTGCGGTCGGGACGTCCGAAAGTTGCACCGATTGCTGCGGGAAGTCCGAAGCCCATTGTACCCAATCCACCGGAAGTTACAATGCTGCGTTCCTTACTATACTTAAAGTAACGGGCAGACATCATCTGATTCTGACCAACATCAGTAACCAATACAGCTTCATGATTCGTTGCCTCACTTACGGCACGAATCACTTCTCCCATACTCAAAGATTTGCTTGCCGGATGCAATTCAGGACGGATCACCTTTTCTTCCTCTACTTTTTCGTAAGGCAAGAAGCTATCCAGCCATTCCGGATGAGTAGCAGGTTTCAGAAGTGCCGTAACGGCAGCAAGAGTCTCCTTACAGTCACCCAACACGGCAATATCTGTCTTCACATTCTTATCTATCTCAGCAGGGTCTATATCGAAATGAATGATTTTCGCCTGTTTGGCATACGTATCCAACTTTCCGGTTACCCGGTCGTCAAAGCGCATACCTACGGCGATAAGTACATCGCACTTATTCGTATTGATGTTCGGTCCCAAGTTACCATGCATACCCAACATACCTTTATTTAAAGGATGCGCAGTAGGCAAAGCAGAAAGTCCTAACAGGGTACAACCGGCAGGCATTCCAGCTTTTTCGATAAAGGCACGCAGTTCTTGTTGCGCATCACCTAACTCAACGCCCTGCCCTACCAATACCAACGGACGTTCAGCGCTATTGATCAGTTCAGCAGCCTGTCTCACAGCCTCTTCATCCATTTCGGGAACAGGCTGGTAACTACGGATGTAATCCAACTTGGCAGGAGCATATTCATTCTTCTCTACTTGTGCATTCTTGGCAAAGTCCAGTACAACAGGACCGGGACGACCGCTTTTGGCAATATAAAAAGCACGGGCCACGGCCCAAGGCACATCTTCGGCACTACGTATCTGATAGCTCCACTTCGTGATAGGCTGCGTAATACCTACCAGGTCAACTTCCTGAAAAGCATCCGTCCCAAGGAATCCCGTACCCACCTGACCGGCAATTACAACCAAAGGGGTACTGTCTATCATAGCATCTGCGATACCCGTTATCGTATTCGTCGCTCCGGGACCACTCGTCACCAGGCAAACACCTACTTCGCCTGATACGCGGGCAAAACCTTGCGCAGCATGAGTAGCACCCTGTTCGTGTCGAACCAAGATGTGATTCAATGTCTTCCGATGGTCGTATAAAGCGTCAAATACCGGCATGATGGAGCCACCCGGATATCCGAAAATGGTCTTTACTCCCTGATGTTCCAAGGAACGCATCAATGCTTCAGCGCCTGTTATTATATCTTTCATTCTATTAATGGATAATGGAATTCTATTTCATTTGTCAATTCTCGGTTAATCAATCAGTCTCACTGCGCCCTTATCGGCAGAACTTACCATGCTGGCATATGCCTTCAGGCTCTTTGAGACTTCGCGTTGACGGGTGACGGGAGTCATCGGGCGGGCTGCCAGTTCCTCATCCGTCAGTTTGACGTTGATAGCACGTCCGGGAATATCAATCTCGATGATGTCACCATCCTGAATCTTACCGACATTACCTCCGGCAGCTGCTTCGGGAGAAATATGTCCGATACTCAATCCTGACGTACCGCCACTAAAACGACCGTCAGTAATCAGTGCACATTCCTTGCCCAGATGGCGCGATTTGATATAAGAAGTCGGATAGAGCATTTCCTGCATACCGGGACCGCCTTTCGGACCTTCGTGTGTGATGACCACAACATCACCGCTGACCACTTTTCCGGCAAGGATGCCTTCGCAAGCAGCGTCTTGTGAGTCGAACACTTTAGCAGGACCCGTAAATTTCCAGATACTTTCATCCACACCTGCTGTTTTCACTACACAACCATCCTGAGCGATATTACCTTTCAGTACTGCCAAACCACCGTCTTTGCTGTAAGCATGTTCCAGATCGCGAATACAACCTCCGGCACGGTCAGTATCTAATTCTTTATAATAGACATCCTGCGAACCCAGTACCAGATTAAACTTTCCGGCAGCAGCGCTCTTATATTTCTTCACAGCTTCTTCGCAAACATTCGGGCTGGTAATACCGTATTTATCGATTACATCCGCCAGCGACCTACCGTCTACACGCTTTACGCTCGTATCGACTAATCCGCCTTTGGCAAGCTCGCTCATAATAGCGATGATGCCTCCGGCACGATTTACGTCTTGAATGTGATACTTCTGAGTATTCGGGGCAACCTTACACAGACAGGGAGTCTTACGTGACAACATGTCAATGTCATCCATACTGAAATCTACCTCTGCCTCGTGCGCTACAGCCAAGAGGTGAAGCACTGTGTTGGTTGAACCACCCATCGCAATATCCAGCGTCATGGCATTCAAGAAAGCCTGACGGGTAGCGATGCTACGGGGAAGCACACTGTCATCCCCATCTTTATAATATTTATAAGCATTTTCAACAATCAGTTTGGCAGCATCCTTGAACAGTTGCGTGCGATTGGCATGAGTAGCCACAATCGTACCATTGCCTGGCAATGCCAGTCCGATAGCTTCGTTCAGACAGTTCATCGAGTTAGCGGTAAACATACCGGAACAACAACCACAAGAAGGACAAGCATGTTGTTCTATCTGAGCTACATCGGCATCACTTACACTTTCATCAGCCGACTTAATCATAGCATCGATCAAATCCAGATGCTGACCGTTCCATTCGCCGGCTTCCATCGGTCCGCCTGAAACGAATACAGTAGGGATATTCAGGCGCATTGCTGCCATCAACATACCCGGAGTAATCTTGTCGCAGTTACTGATACAAATCATTGCATCCGCTTTATGCGCATTCACCATATACTCTACGCTGTCGGCAATGATGTCACGTGAAGGAAGCGAATAAAGCATTCCATCGTGTCCCATCGCAATACCATCGTCAATGGCAATCGTGTTGAATTCGGCAGCAAAGCATCCCAGCTTCTCAACCTCAGCTTTCACCTGTTGTCCGATTTCGTGCAGATGCACATGTCCCGGGACAAACTGTGTAAATGAGTTGACAATTGCGATAATAGGTTTTCCTAATTGCTCTTTCTTCATGCCATTTGCCATCCACAACGCACGAGCCCCTGCCATACGGCGGCCTTGCGTGCTGAACGAACTGCGTAATTGGTGTTTCATCTTTAAATCTCCTTTAATTAAAAAGCCTTCCTCACATAATAGTGAGAAAGGCTCCTAAATTGATATCTTAACGTACGAATACATACACAACCTTTCTCACGCTCTTGATTCCAGGACCACGACGCGAATAATATGCAGGACTGCCAGGTTAATAGATGTATGTAAGTTCATAACTTTATTTACTTTACTGTTTTCGTTAATCGTGCTGCAAAGGTAAGGGCTTTTTTATAAACTCCAAACAATTTGAAGAAAAAAATGAGATTATTATGATTAATCGTAAGAAAACACTGCTTTTAAATCCTATTTTATCACTAATCCGATTCAAAAATTAGTAATTTGCCACAGATAGTCACTTTTATCCCTGTGCTGCCCCGGATCCTATCCGAACCATAACCCCATCTTACTTGTTACCTACCTTCTCCTTATCTATAAACAAGGAGTAGGTAAGGAGTAGATAAGGAGTAGGTAAGGAGTAAGTATAGTCCGGGAGCAGAAGAAATATTCAAATTCTCATACTTTGCACTCCCTTTCAAATTTATTTCGTACCTTTGACGCTCTTAAAAAAAGTAGAAAATACCAATTTATAAATAGAAAATGGAAACAGTAGAAAACAAGTACATTACCGTAGCTTATAAATTATACGCTATAGAAGACGGTGAAAAAGATTTCACCGAAGAAGCCACTGCAGAACATCCGTTCCAGTTCATTTCCGGTTTGGGTCTGACTTTAGAGTCTTTCGAAGATCAGGTGAAAGATCTGAAAGCAGGTGATAAATTTGATTTCACGATCGCTTGTGCAGATGCTTACGGTGACTTCGACGAAGAACATGTAATCGACCTTCCGAAACAAATCTTTGAAGTAGACGGGAAGTTCGATAGCGAACGTATTATAGTCGGCAACGTAGTGCCTTTGATGACCTCTGAAGGCCAACGTATCAACGGAACCGTACAAGAAATTAAAGCAGACGTAGTGGTAATGGATATGAATCACCCCTTGGCAGGTTGCGACCTGAACTTTGTAGGTGAAGTAATAGAAAGCCGCCCGGCAACCAATGAGGAATTAGCTGAAATCGCCCGTATGATGAGCGGCGGCGGATGCAGTTGCGGTTGCGATAGCTGTGGTGACGATTGCGGCGACGGATGCGGTGATCACGATCACCAGGGATGTGGATGCGGATGCAATCATTAAACAATTGACAATTCTCAATTGACAATTACTATGCGGCATACAGCGCGGCATTTGCCAATTGTCAATTGAGAATTATCAACTGTTCTGTCAATTCTTCCCCGTCATTATCTCCAGCACCAATTTATCCGTTTCATTCATTCCCTTCGAACCTATCTTGGTCAGATTACGGATACTTTGATCCACATCTTCATCAATAATACCTTCTACAGAAGTTACACAACGGTTTTCCATAGCCATGATGGCAGAAAGAACAGCGGTAGATACACCAGTGGTTACTTTTAACGCACAACTGGGCTTCGCACCGTCACAAATCATACCTGTAAGATTGGCTATCATATTCTGAACAGCATAAGCTACTTGATCATAAGTTCCCCCCATCAACCAAGTAATACCGCAGCTAGAACCTGTAGCAGCAACCACACAGCCACATAAAGCGGACAAACGCCCCAAACTTTGTTTAATGTAGATCACCGTCAGATGGCTCAACATCAGAGCACGTATCAGTTCTTCTTCGGATTTATCATTTTCTTCAGCGAAGACCAGTACAGGCAAAGTGGCAGATATACCTTGATTCCCACTACCGGAATTGCTCATTACCGGAATCATAGCTCCTGCCATACGAGCATCACAGGCACCTGACGTATAAGACAAGATATGTGAGAAGACGCTATCTCCCATCACCTTATGTTCATAAGTACCACGCAACATCTTACCCAGACCATGGCCATAATTGCCTTCAAAAGAACGTTCGGCAGCTGCCTTATTCAAGCGGGCTGTTTCCAGAATAAAGCTGATCTCATCCAGCGGAGTATTCAGAGCAAAATCATAAACTTTACGTAAAGTCAGTTCCAAGCATTCTTCTTCTTTCTCACAACTAGCTGTATGTTGTTTCTGAAATTGGACTTCTCCGTTACGTTCTATATATATAAAGGTGGTATGCCCTCCGGCAATCACTGCTATTGCTTTATCTTCTCCAGCCTCACAGCATACTTCAATATATAATTTCTCTTCAATATTCTCTTTCAGCGAAATATGAATGCGCTTTTCCTCAATGAAACGTTTCCCCTCTTCCACTACATCAGGCGTACTGTCTTTCAGCACTTCCAACTGATATTCTGATTTTCCTATCAGTGCTCCCAGTGCAATAGCAATGGGTAAACCAATCATTCCGGTGCCCGGAATCCCCACTCCCATCGCGTTTTTCAGAATATTAGCACTTAGCAACACACTTATTTTTTCCGGCTTTGTCCCCAGTGTTTCTGTTGCTTTAGCTACGCACAATGCCACTGCAATAGGCTCTGTACACCCAATGGCAGGCACCACTTCCTGATGTATCAGGTCGATTATCCGTTTTCTCTCCGTTTCCGTTATCATTATTTCATTGATTTTAATGGACACAAATTTAGAAAAAATGTTTTTAATACGTGCGCAAAGTCTTCTATTTCAAAAAAGAAACTTAACTTTGCGCCTGAGTTTTACATTATTAATAACCAAAAACTGAATTAAATGAAGATTAAAACGCTAACCTCGTGTTTCTTTTTGGCATTTGCCATATCTTCTTGTATACAAGACGAAGCGCTTAATTCTGAAGCGGCCATTGATGGTTGTACGGGTGCAGATGTGCAGCTGGCCAATATTAATGCGAATGAAAAAATAGTCGATGTATATGTACATAAAGGTGCAAACCTTGCAAAACAACAACTAAACTTCACCTTGCCGGAAGGTGCATCCATCAAGCCCAATGATCGCAGAGATGGTGATATAGGAAACATATACAACTTTAGCGAAGGAGATCATTCGCGGTCATTTACGGTGACTTCCGAAGATAATGTTTGGAAACCTGTTTATGAAATAAACGTCCAACCAACAGAATTACCGACTTCCTATCATTTCGAGGAGTTATTAGTTGCCCAAAATACTCCTTATCACATCTTTTACGAATTTGAGCCTAATACTTCACAAGGGATTTCAAAAGTATTGCAGTGGTCCAGTGGTAATCCCGGCTATAAGTTGACCGGTATGTCTAAACTTCCTACAGACTATCCTACCGTACAAGTCGCAGGAGGATATATAGGTAAATGTGCCAAGTTGGAAACTAAAGATACCGGAAGTTTCGGTGCCATGGTAAAGATGTATATTGCTGCCGGCAACTTATTTATCGGAGCTTTTGATCTTGCCAATGCACTTAAAAATGCTCCTAAAGCAACAACTTTTGGTTTCCAGTTCTACAAACGACCGAAAGCTTTGAAAGGATACTATAAATTTAAAGCAGGACCGGTTTATACTGAGAGCGGAGAACCTCAAACTGGAAAGAAAGATCGATTTGATATCTATGCTGTCATGTATGAAGCCGAAGAAAACTCATTTATGTTGGATGGAACTAATTCTCTTACTTCGGATAAAGTAGTATCTTTAGCCAGAATTAGTGCAGAAGAAGCATTGGAAACTGATCAATGGAAACCGTTCAATCTCCCTTTTAAAGCTCAGAATGGTAAAGAGATTAATGAAACGGAACTTCAGAAAGGTAAATATAAACTTGGCATTGTATTCTCTTCAAGTGTAGACGGCGCTTATTTCAGAGGTGCCGTAGGCAGCACGCTATATATTGATGAAGTAGAACTTATTTGCGAAGAGAACTAAAAAAGATAATCATGAAGAAATATAATATTATTATTGCCACATTACTGTTAACAGTAGTTGGAGCTACGTCAATAAAAGCTCAGGAAGATAGAACCCACATTCTCGGCCAGTCTTATCTTCGTGGTTGGGAATATTCATTAAAGGCAGGATTCAGCATCGGAGGAACCGCTCCCCTACCTTTGCCCGAAGAAATACGCAAGATAGACAGTTATGTTCCCAGTATGGCAATCTCTATTGAAGGTAATGCTACCAAATGGCTGGATGAAAAAAAAATATGGGGCTTGACTTTAGGCTTGCGCCTTGAAACTAAAAATATGACTACTGAAGCCACCGTTAAGAATTATGGTATGAAAATTATCAATACTAACGGTGGTGAATTAGAAGGTTTATGGACGGGAGGTGTAAAGACTAAAGTAAAAAACTCCTATCTTACTGTTCCCGTTCTTGCTAACTACAAAATAAGCAAACGCTGGAAACTTGTAGCTGGTCCTTATTTCTCCTATTTACTTGAAGGAGATTTTTCCGGTCATGTATATGAGGGGCACCTCCGCACTCCGGACCAAACAGGCTCACGCGTAGACTTTACGGATGAAAGTATTGCTACATATGACTTCTCTGATGATTTGCGCAAATTCCAATGGGGTATACAATTCGGTGGCGAATGGAAAGCTTTCAAGCATCTGAATGTCTATGCCGACTTAACATGGGGATTAAATGATATCTTTAAAAAAGACTTCAATACAATCAGCTTTGCCATGTATCCTATCTATCTGAATATAGGATTCGGATATTCATTTTAGTTTGGACAAAGAAGTCTAAATTCCTCATAATGAGAAAAAGAGACTGAACTCTACAAAAGATAACATAAAGTGAAGCTCTCCCGTTATAGTCAATACATCTCAAGTAAGGAAAAACTTATAAAGAAGAATTAGCCTATAAATATTTTGCTTATCTGTTTAGAATATTTTCCAATTCTAACTCTTCACATACGTTAAGAACAAATAAAAACGGCAGGAAATACACAAGTACCTCCTGCCATTTTTTTATTTGTTTGTCTTACTTATTCCACAACCAATTCAAATTCATCCACAATCAACGTACTTCCCGGAGCACCCCAAAATTTATCACCATCCTTGCTGGAAGAACAAGCTATCGTCATTCGATACTTCTTATTGGCATCAAACTCTTTTTTCCATTCCAGAGGAAGCTCAAAATTCTTCCAATCAGCCTGAATTCCACCTGTCAATTGAGCAATAGCAGCAATGCGACTTGAAGTATAAATATTATTTTCTGCGTTAGCGACACCAGTCAAACAGTCTGTCCATCCCTCCAAATCATATTGTTCCGTTTCGTATAACACCACACTGATGGCAAATTCATCCGTTTTATTTTCATCAACAACAAATTCTTTATGGCAGTTTTGATCATACGGTTCTTTTGTTACCAAATAATATATCTCACCTGGTGTATATTTGTACCACCCCTTTAAAGCTACAGGTTTATTAGAATAAGGGACTCCAAATTTCGTACTATTCAACGTACTTGAAGCATCTGTGATGAACTTACCTAAAAACAAAGTACCAGTTGTTACTTTCGGAGCCTTAGCAAGCCACAAATCCTGTCCTTTAGTATCAATAGACTGAATCAAAGCAGCCTTTTCCCCAGAATGCGCATCCTCAGTAGACATTACTACATAGCTCTCGGCTAAACCAAATGCTTTCAAGAAATGAGCTCCCGTATTACTTGAAGACCATCCCGTCGGTTCATAGAATGTCATTTCCGGCTTTTGTCCTTCTACACCAGCAATCCATTCTTCAAAATCCGCAACAAATAATTTTGAAGATACAGAAGCAACATAAGTAGCCACCGTTCCATCCTCAGCAACCACAGTATAACTTACCTGATTTCCATTAGAAAAATCCTGAGCAACCTTGCTACCTGGAACCAACGTAGCACCATTAGACACCTCAATAGTCGGCACAAGAGCTGTCAAATATTCATTCTTTGCTGTATCAACCACTACAATAGAAATTGTCTTGGCAACCTCGTCAATCTTCGTGCTAAGAACTAATGAATCTACTTCAGCCACATTTCTATCGAAAATAAAAGAAGTAATCTTTGCCTCGCCACTTTCATTACCTTTCAGTTTACTACCCTTATAAAGCACCTTTACTGTCTGTCCTAATGTCGGAACAGCAATATCCAAATTTACGGTAGTTTCATTTTGAAGCGTTGTTCCTGTCACAGTTACATCGCATACCCCAATACTACTAGCCGTCAAATCCAACTTCTGGTTTCCGGTAAAAATATAAGTACCATTCGACTCAGTCAAAACACATTTCTCCAATTTTATAGTACCAAGATTCAATCCACTGAAATTAAAATCTTTCAATTCCAAACTGATTGTATTACCATTCACTTTGGCAATCGTAACATTTTTCGGCAAATCTTTCGCTACGGGAATACCATCAAGACTGATATCCAGTGCACCTTTGTATTCACCAGCAATTTCATTCTCAATCACCTGAGTGTAATCAGGATCATCATCATTGCTACAAGCCGTAAACAAACTCATTGAGCAAATCAATGCGAACAAATAAAATAAATTCTTCTTCATATTTTTCTTTTTTTAATAATAACAGCTTCCCATCGCTGGGTAGGCATATCTTCTTTTATAGCTTTCAGGGTGCAAAATAACGGCTTTTTATAATATCAAACAAGGTCTATTCTAAAACTGAAATGTTCTTTTTTTAAGCAATAGTGCTTTGTGTTTCAGCGTTTGTCTGCTATTTGACTTTATTAACAAAGTAGATTCTATCTATTTGTATCTTACTATGAGACAACTTGTTTCAACAGCCAAAGAGTTCTTTTGTTCAGAGAAGAGAACTCATCATTCCATAAAAAATATAATATTTCTCCCTCTTCATGAGAAAAATCCATAACTATTTGTTATCTTTATGCAACCAAAAGCTTTTATTCAAAGGATTTGGCATGAATAAACCTTATACATAAACCATTAAAGCAAAAGATTATGTTCAACTCATTCGGCAACATTCTCCGCCTTACCAGCTTTGGGGAGTCACATGGTAAAGGCATCGGAGGCGTCATAGATGGATTTCCCGCGGGCATCCGCATTGACATGGATTTCGTGCAAGCGGAACTGGACCGTCGTCGTCCCGGACAGTCTCTTATTACTACGGCCCGGAAAGAAGGCGATAAAGTAGAATTCCTTTCAGGTATCTTTGAAGGCAAATCAACAGGATGTCCCATTGGATTCATTGTGTGGAATGAGAATCAGCATTCCAGTGATTATGATAATATGAAGGAGGTATACCGTCCTTCGCATGCTGACTATACTTATAAGGTGAAATATGGCATCCGTGATTATCGTGGCGGCGGTCGCTCATCAGCACGCGAAACCATTTCGCGCGTAGTGGCAGGTGCCCTTGCCAAACAGGCACTCCGTCAACTGGGTGTGAAAATCACAGCATATACCTCACAGGTAGGACCAATCCGTCTGGAAGAGAATTATACTGCTTATGATCTTGATTTAATAGAAACGAATCCAGTACGCTGTCCAGATCCGGTAAAGGCAAAAGAAATGGAGGAACTTATTTTCAAGACCAAAGGAGAAGGTGATACCATTGGCGGCGTAGTGACCTGTGTCATCAAAGGATGCCCCATCGGATTAGGCCAACCCGTATTCGGTAAGTTACATGCTGCTCTTGCTTCCGGTATGCTCAGCATCAATGCAGCTAAAGCATTTGAATACGGTGACGGATTTAAAGGTCTGAAACAAAAAGGCTCGGAGCAGAATGATGTATTCTTCAATAACTGCGGACGCATTGAAACGAAAACCAATCATTCCGGTGGTATCCAAGGCGGTATCAGTAACGGACAGGATATCTTCTTCCGGGTTGCCTTTAAACCGGTAGCTACTGTATTGATGGAGCAACATACAGTCAATATAGATGGCGTAGATACAACATTGAAAGCCCGCGGTCGTCATGATCCATGCGTTTTGCCACGCGCAGTGCCTATAGTAGAAGCTATGGCTGCCTTGACAATACTGGATTTTTATCTGATTGACCGTACTACACAGTTATAAGAATGATAAAGTGGTAAAGTGATAGGATGATAAAGTGACATCACCCTATCATCTTATCATTTTATCACCCTATCATCTTATCACCCTATCACCTTATCATATATATATTTATGAACGAAATACAGAAATACATCTCAGAGAATGAATCGAAGATGCTGGAAGACTTGTTCAGCCTCATCCGTATCCCAAGTATCAGTGCAAAACCTGAACATCATGACGACATGTTGGCTTGTGCAGAGCGCTGGGCACAACTATTGCTTGAAGCAGGTGCAGACGAAGCACTGGTAATGCCATCGAAAGGCAATCCGATTGTTTTCGGACAAAAGATAGTAGACCCGGCAGCAAAGACAGTTTTGGTATATGCACATTATGATGTAATGCCGGCAGAACCGTTGGAGCTATGGAAAAGCAATCCCTTTGAACCGGAAATCCGCGATGGGCACATTTGGGCTCGTGGTGCCGATGACGACAAAGGACAATCATTTATACAAGTAAAGGCATTCGAATATCTGGTGAAACATGGCATGCTTAAGAACAATGTCAAATTCATCTTTGAGGGTGAAGAGGAAATCGGTTCACCCAGTCTGGAAGCTTTCTGTGAGGAGCATAAAGAATTATTAAAAGCAGATATTATTCTGGTATCGGATACCAGTATGTTGGGTGCCGACCTGCCCTCACTGACTACAGGTCTTCGCGGACTGGCATACTGGGAAATTGAAGTAACCGGCCCTAACCGTGACTTACACTCAGGACATTTCGGAGGTGCCGTTGCCAATCCCATTAATGTATTATGTGGAATGATTGCCAAAGTAGTAGATGCCGATGGACGTATCATAGTGCCCGGTTTCTACGATGATGTAGAAGAAGTTCCACAGGCGGAACGTGACATGATCACCCATATTCCTTTCGATGAAGAAAAATATAAGGCAGCCATTGGCGTAAAAGAGCTATCCGGAGAAAAAGGATACAGCACTCTGGAGCGTAACAGTTGCCGTCCCTCTTTCGACGTTTGTGGCATTTGGGGCGGATATACCGGCGAAGGTTCCAAGACAGTACTTCCCTCAAAAGCCACAGCCAAAGTTTCTTGTCGCCTGGTTCCCCATCAGGATCATCACAAGATTTCCCAAATGTTTGCAGATTATATCCTAAGCATCGCTCCGGATACCGTACAGGTAAAAGTGACACCCATGCATGGAGGACAGGGCTATGTATGCCCAATTAGCCTTCCAGCCTATCAGGCTGCCGAGAAAGGTTTTGAAAAAGCATTCGGAAAGAAACCACTTGCAGTACGCCGGGGAGGAAGTATTCCTATCATCTCCACATTCGAGCAAGTACTTGGAATCAAGACTGTACTTATGGGATTCGGACTGGAATCAAATGCTATCCATTCACCAAATGAGAACTTTCCATTGGATATTTTCCGAAAAGGAATCGAAGCAGTCGTTGAATTCCATTTAAGGTATTAGCTACGAGTTACAAGCTGCGAGCTACAAGTTACAAGTTACGAGTACTGCGCTATCGTTACTGCATAGTACTTGTAGCTTGTAACTCGTAGCTTGTAACTCATTGATACGTGGTTCGCAACACTTTAAATTCTGTGCGACGATTAATAGCATTACAAATCTCCTGCTGTTCCAGTGGGAGATTTTTTATAAACTCCTCTGTCAATACATCTCCCACCTTCAAAAAAGGTGCAGATTTCAGAGTAAAATTAGTTACTGTCTTAGGCTGTTGCTCCCCATGCCCTTTCGGCGTGAGACGTTGCGAATCAATGCCTCCTTTAATAAGATAGCGTACCACAGATTCTGCACGACGTTGCGAAAGGCGGAGATTATAATCATCATTCCCCTTATAATCGCAATGTGCGGAGAGTTCGATAGTAACATTCGGATTATTGTTCAATAATTGTATCAACTCATCCAAAGCTACAGTAGATTCCGAAGTCAGGTCAGCCCGGTCAAATTCATAAAAGATATTCTCTATCAGTACAGGACGAGTAATGGAAGATAAAGGAAACTCAAGTTCATAATGGCGATCCTCATTAACATCTTCCGTCATCAACTCCTCTTTGTCATTCAGATAACCACGACAAGAAGCAAGCAAGGCATAACGGCATCCTGGTGTAAGTTCCTGAGTAAAAGTTCCATCCTTCTTCACATTGATCTTCATATAAGTACCATCCTCTCCCACCAAAGTAACCAGCGCATCAGAAAGTACATCCCCCTCTTTATCATAAACCAGTCCTTTCAAGATATGATGTACCTCCGGAAGCTCAAAACTGTAAATGTGATCCCAGCCACGGGCATCTCCCCGGTTAGAAGAGAAAAAACCCCGATTGGGCGCACCCGGCTCGAACGTCATACCAAAATCATCACTTTGTGAATTTACCGGAGATTTCATATTCTCAATACGCCAACGTCCCGTCAGGCTATCCGGCACAGCATGAAAGATATCCAGACCACCCATACCGGGATGTCCGGTGGAGGAGAAATACAGGGTACCATCCGGTGCAAAAGAGGGAAACATTTCATCACCGGAAGTATTAATTTCAGGCCCCAGATTATCGACATAACCGAAACCATCACGAGTCACGTTGATACGCCATAAATCCAGTCCGCCCTGTCCACCTGGCATATCAGATACGAAATATAGATAATCACCTGCAGGAGATAATGCAGGGTGGGCAACAGAAGAAAGGGTATCATTCAAGATTGCGCACTTCTGAGGACTCCCCCACTCTGCCCCGGCACGTTGAGAAACATATATCTCTGCATAAGCCGGTGCATTGGGCAATGTCCGGCAACGAGTGAAATACATCGTTTTACCATCTGCCGAAAAAGAACAAGCCCCTTCTTCGAATTCACTGTTTACTTCTGAAGCAAGCGGTTCAGGCTTTTGCCATTGCTTCTTTTCATTTCGTTTGGAGTGGAATATATCAGCACTTTTCATGCCGGTAATACCATTCAGATCGGCACCATTGGCCTCGTTACGGGTAGAAGTTAAATATAGGATATCAGGATCATTACCCGCATACATGGGAGAATAATCACTACGGCGGGAAACAAGAATAGGGATACGCTTTACAATATGACGGGTAGGATTTTTTTTCCACTCCTGTGCCAGCAGACAAGAAGCAATTCCTATATGCGCCAAGGAATCTTTACGCCCTTTTATATCAGACTGGTTCTGTGCATAAGCAAGATAATTCTCATAATAAGGTATGGCAGCAGCATATTCGCCATTCTTACGAAGCATCTCCGCCAGATAAAAATGAGAAAGAGTATCCGGATGGCGATAACGGACGGCATTCATATAGGCGGCTTTAGCCTTCAACGTGTAATTGATACGGCGGTAGCAGTCACCTTGTTTATAGGCAAGCACACCTCGTTGCGAACGATCTTTGGGAGGAGTGCGGGTATAGGCCGTTTTGTAATGGCGTGCAGCATCAAAGTATTCTCCACGGGCATAACTTTGCTCTGCCTGACGCAGGCTCCGACCCACTCCACAGGAAGTGAGAAATAAGATAGCACAAAGAAGAAATAAAAACAGTTTATATAATTTCATGCCTCACAAGTTATCGTTCATATAAACTGAAAAGTCGACTGATTATTGTATGACCATCATTTATTCAAATGGTTTACGGAAAGTACATCCGTTCTTCCACTCCGAGCAACCATAAGCTGTTTTCCCCTTGATTACGGTTCCTTTGCCACACAATGGGCAAGTTTGTCCCTCAATAGATTGTATTTGAGAAGTGCCAGCAGCATTTGTTTCCACAACCTTCTTGCGCGGTTTGCTTTGGCGTTTAGGCTTGGCAGCATCTTTCTCTTTTACCGCCTTTCCACCTTGCTTCTTACTAGCACCGGATGCTCCCTCCACCGCCTGCACAATAGTAATATGACGATTGCTATTATCCGAAAGTACACTCATCACAACCTCAGAAACCATCTGTTTCAATTCCTCAAGAAATTGTGCAGCATCATAGGTCTTTTTCTCAATCTCACGAAGTTTCTTTTCCCAAATACCCGTCAGTTCGGCAGATTTCAATAACTCTTCATGGATAATCTGGATAAGCTCGACTCCTGTAGGTGTAGCTATCAGGTTCTTCTTCTCTTTGCGGATATAATTACGTTTAAATAAAGTCTCAATAATAGCGGCACGCGTAGACGGACGACCGATTCCATTCTCTTTCAATGCATCCCTCAATTCATCGTTATCCACCAACTTACCCGCTGTTTCCATAGCACGCAGTAAAGTAGCTTCAGTATAAGGACGGGGAGGTTGTGTCCATTTCTCATATAAATCGGGTACATGAGGACCACTTTCACCTTTCACAAAAGCCGGCAATACATTTTCTTCATCTCCCGGATCTTTTTCTTCCTGTGACTGTGCACCCGGAGTTCCGAATATAACTCTCCAACCCGGTTCCAAAATCTGTTTTCCGGTAGTCTTGAATTCTATTTCTTCCACTACACCCAGTACGGTAGTAGTAGCGAACTTACAATCGGGATAGAATACAGCTATGAATCGACGGGCTATCAAGTCGAATACACGGCGCTCCATATCCGTCAAATTCTGCGGATATTGTCCGGTAGGAATAATGGCATGGTGATCCGTTACCTTTGAATTATCGAATACCTTCTTCGATTTCAATAAAGTGGTTCCATCCAAAGGGGTTGTAAATGTTGCATAATCACGCAAACCCTTCAAGATACCCGGACATTTCGGATAAATGTCATCACTCAGAAAGGTGGTATCTACACGAGGATAGGTAGCCACTTTCTTTTCATATAATGACTGGATGATTTTCAAGGTCTCATCGGCAGAATAAGCAAACTTCTTATTACATTCCACCTGTAAGGAAGTCAAGTCAAACAAACGGGGGGGAGCTTCTTTTCCTTCCTTCTTGGTTACATCCGTAATCATAAAAGGAGAATTCCTGATCTGTTCCAGCAGTGCCATACCCTGTTCCTGGTTGGCAATAGGATCAATACCTCTATTCTCTTCTTCCTTTTTGGGTTTCTTCCCGGCAGCAATTGCCTCCTTGTTCTTTTCAGCTTCCAGAACCAATTCTTCTTCGCTCTTCCTGATGATAGCAGAGAATATCGTATCCCGATACACTGTCTTCAATTCCCAATATTGCTTGGGCACAAAGTTCTCTATTTCCAACTGTCGGTTTACAATCAGTGCCAATGTAGGTGTCTGCACACGACCAATAGAAAGTACCTGCTTATTCTGCCCATACTTCATAGTATAAAGACGTGTGGCATTCATTCCCAATAACCAGTCGCCTATTGCGCGACTTAATCCTGCCTCATAAAGCGGTTGGAACTCTTTCTGATCTTTCAATTTGGCAAAACCCTCCCGAATGGCTTCTTCCGTCAAGGATGAAATCCACAGACGCTTTACCGGACAACGTGCACCGGCTTTCTGCATCACCCAACGCTGAATTAACTCTCCTTCCTGCCCGGCATCACCACAGTTTATGATCATGTCGGCTTTCTGCATAAGAGTCTCTATCGTATGGAATTGCTTTTCATAAGTAGGGTTACTGATCAGTTTTATTCCGAAACGCGGTGGTATCATAGGCAAGCTTCCCAAGCTCCATGATTTCCAGTTCGGGGTATATTCGTGCGGTTCCTTGAGTGTACAGAGGTGACCGAATGTCCAGGTCACCTGGTATCCGTTTCCTTCGATATAGCCGTCTCTTCTATCTTTCGCTCCTAATACATCAGCTATGTCACGCGCCACAGAGGGCTTTTCGGCAATACAAACTATCATTCATTATTCTTTTAGCGGAGCAAAGGTACAAAAAAGAGAAGAATGATAAAAGAATTGGCATTGAGATATTCTTTATCTTCCAATATAAGACCATATCACATTTTTAAAGTAACAAAATAAGAGAATCAGACTCCATAAGCCCCATTCGCCTCACTTTCAACAAAACCCAAAGAGCTTTCAACAAAATTAGAATCAATATACCCAGAAATCTAAAATCATTAAACAAATCCAAATGAGAAATACCTTTTTTATGCATATTTTTACAAATAAAAATTCAGCATCTTATTACATTAAGAAATAAAATTATGAGGAAAATGTCATATCAATTACTTATTTCCACTGCACGTTCTGCACATGTTTTATTTTCAGCCTATCTATTGGTCTTTCCCCGATTATTTATATCTTTGTTTCACAATGTTTCTCTATAAATTTAATTATGACAAGACTTTGCGTATACCTCATTTTCTTTTTCTCAGCATTTCCAATATATGCTCAGTTCTCAAACACAATAAACTTTGTCCACATTGGACTTGAGCAAGGATTATCACAAAGTACGATACTTGACATTGTACAAGATGATCGAGGAAATATGTGGTTTGCCACCTACGATGGTCTAAACAAATATGACGGATATACTTTTACCGTATATCAGCACAATGAGAATTATACAGCCAGCATATCAGGAGATATTATACGAACTCTCAAAATAGATAGTCAAAAAAGGCTTTGGGCGGGAACCGAAGAAGGACTTTCGCTCTATGCTTCGGGCAGAGATCATTTTGTGAACTTCTATCCAATTAAAGATGAACATATACCGATTATTGATATTGAAGAAATTAATTCAGAAGAACTTCTTATATGTACAGAAAAAGGGATATTTCTTTTTAACACAGAAAGTCATACATTCAGCGTTGATAAACTTCCAACATCTTTAGTATCACTTTCCGCCACATGTCTCAAAAGAGAAGGAGATAATGTCTACATCGGTACCCCACGACAAGGTGTATTTATTTACTCCATATCCGGCAACACATTAAAATCTTTTCCTATTCCACAACTAAGAGGAACGGAAATATTAGCTATTTTGCAACAATCTTCTACTCGTCTATGGGTAGCAACAGAAGGTAAAGGACTTTTCCGCATCAATCCACAGACATTAGCAACCAACATATATCGTAAAAGAGGAGAACATCAACTCAGTTCTGATTATGTACGTGTACTTGCCACTGATCAGCAGAATCAATTATGGGTAGGAACTTTTACCGCGCTCAATATTTACAACGAAGAAAAAGATACTTTCACCACCTATGACCGAGATCTGCAAAAACAAACAAGTTTATCACAAACCTCCGTTCGAAGTATCTTTATGGACTCTCAGGGAGGCATGTGGGTTGGCACTTACTTTGGAGGTCTGAACTACTATCACCCTCTCAAAAGTTGTTTCCAAAACATACGATATATGTCTGAACGGAACTCGCTAAACGATAATGTAATCACATGCATCATAGAAGATAAACAAAAAGGGCTATGGATAGGTACTAACGGCGGAGGAGTGAACCACTACAACAAAGAAACAAACACCTTTACCCATTACACTCAAAAAGAAGGATTAGGATCAAATGATATAAAAACAATCTATATAGACGAAACTAAAAATTTAGTTTATATTGGTACACATGCCGGAGGGATTAGTATCCTGCACCGCCATTCCAAACGCATTGAAACGTACAATTCCAATATAAAACACGCATATTCCATAGTGCCAGCCAACAACGGAGACCTTTGGATAAGTACACTTGATTCTATTGTACGCTTTAATCCACATAAGAAGAGATTCATAACTTATGCCACTGACCAAGACAAAAAGGCAATAAAGACGAATCATATTACTACTATTTTCCGCGACAGTGAACAGCGCTTGTGGCTCTGCGGTGAAAAAGGGATTAGTACCTATATTGAAATCGGAGACGAGCTAAAGAGTATTTTATTATTGCCTGAAGGTTCTTCGGTCAATCATAATTTTATCAACAGTATATACGAATCTCACAATGGTCTTT
Organism: Bacteroides sp. AM16-24; assembly: GCF_003471885.1. Classification (NCBI taxonomy): domain Bacteria; kingdom Pseudomonadati; phylum Bacteroidota; class Bacteroidia; order Bacteroidales; family Bacteroidaceae; genus Bacteroides; species Bacteroides sp. AM16-24. Next base: position 49,277 of record NZ_QRKI01000015.1, on the reverse strand, counting down.
TTTGGATAAGTACCCGAAGTGGTCTATACCGTTATGATATAAATAAGAAAGAATTCAAGCAATACACTACAGCCAACGGACTTCCCAACAATATAGTGCACGGGGTTCTGGAAGACTCTTATGGAGAACTCTGGATAAGTACTAACAAAGGATTGAGTCGCTTCCAACCGCAAACAGAAAAAATCAGGAATTATACAGATAACGACGGATTGCAGAGTAACCAATTCACTAATAATTCTTTCTGCCATACTGAAAATGGAGAAATGTATTTCGGAGGAATTAACGGTATTACTACTTTTCATCCAGATCAATTAATGGATAACCCCTATACTCCACCGGTTGTCATCAAGCGATTACGACTTTTCAATAAAACAGTCCTTCCCGGTGACGATTCCGGTATACTACAAAAAAATATCAATATCACGGAAAGCATTACATTAACAGCTGCCCAATCAGTGTTTTCGCTGGAATTCGTTGTTTCAAATTATATTTCCGGCAATCATAACACATTTGCATACAAATTGGATGGATACGATAAAGAATGGTATTACTCAGATATTTTGCGTACAGCCTCCTACTCAAATCTGCCACACGGCACTTATCGCTTTCTTGTCAAAGCGTCCAACAACAACGGAAAATGGAATGAGAAACCAACCGAACTGGAAATTATAATTCTACCTGTATGGTATAAAACATGGTGGGCTATCTTACTATTGGGATTTGTTCTTATAATGATTTTCACTTTCATCTTTCGATATTTCTGGATGCGAAAAAATATGAAGATGCAACTCCAAATGGAACGCATGGACAAAGAGAAACAAAAGGAAGTAAACGAAATGAAGCTACGTTTCTTTATCAACATCTCACACGAGTTACGTACTCCACTCACCCTAATCCTTGCTCCTCTACAAGAAATTATGGATAAGGTGAGCGACCGCTGGATACATAAACAGCTAGAACATATACAACGAAACACGAATCGATTGCTGCACCTAGTAAACCAACTAATGGATTACCGACGTGCTGAATTAGGCGTATTTAACCTTAAAGTTAAATACAATATTATTCACCAAACTATTGAAGAGAGTTTTCTCTTTTACCAGAAAATGGCTCAATATAAAAAAATAGACTATAACTTCTACTCTGAAGTAGAAGGACAAAACATCCTCTGTGACCCCAGCTATCTGGAATTGATAACCAACAATCTGCTTTCCAATGCTTTTAAATACACTGGGGAAGGAAAAAGCATCATTATAACACTGAAAGAGGAGAATGATATGTTATTACTTCAGGTGAAAGACACTGGAAGTGGTATACCTAACGACAAACAAGAACGAATTTTTGAACGTTTCTACCAAGTAGATAACGAACATCTGGGCAGCGGTATTGGCTTATCCTTAGTACAGCGATTAGTAGATTTGCATCATGGAAGGATTGAACTGGAAAGCCAAGAGGGTGTTGGGAGTGTCTTTTCTGTATTTTTACCAACAGACGAGTCTGTCTATAAACCTGAAGAAAAAGCCACAGAACAAGAAACTGAAGTTCATACAACCAACAATCAAGATATGTACATTACAGAGACAGGAGACATACAAGAAAAAGAAGACATAACTGAGACAAATAAAAATAATAAAGAAAGCATATTGATCGTGGAGGACAATATCGATATTCTACAATACTTGAGCGACGAGTTAGGTAAAAATTACCAAATCCTAAAAGCTCAAAATGGAGAAGAAGCAATAGCTATAATAAAAGAACAAGAAGTAGACCTTGTTTTGACCGATATAATGATGCCCGTCATGGATGGAATACAACTATGTAAACTCATTAAACAAAATTTGCGCACTTGCCATATCCTCGTCATTATTCTTTCTGCTAAGACTGATTTTAAAGAGCAATTGGAAGGTTTACAAGTAGGAGCAGATGACTATATCCCCAAACCGTTTTCGTTAGTTATGATTACGACTAAAATAAAGAATTTATTCCGAACACGGCACCGCGCTATAGAATATTACTCCAAATCTTTAGAAATCGAGCCCGAAAAAATAGCACTCAACCCATTAGACGAAGATTTATTAAAAAAGGCGGTTGAAGTTATGGAAAAGCACATGGATGATGCCGAATTTACAACAGACGAATTCGCCCGTGAGATGTGTATGAGTCGTTCCAACCTTCACCTTAAAATGAAGGCATTGACTGGTGAATCGACCAATGAATTTATTCGCAAGATGCGATTCAATTATGCTTGCAAATTGCTAAAAGAAGGGAAATATACAGTGTCTGAAATTAGTAGCATGGTTGGTTACGTACCTTCCTACTTTGCTACAAGTTTCAAGAAATATTTTGGTTGCCTGCCATCAGAATATGGAAAAAACGGCAAAAGCAATCATAGCCAAACCTAAAAAAGAAATTGAAAATCCACTTCATATTTCCACTTAAATAGCCTGTAAACAGGCTATTTAAGTATATATTACACAAAAACGAAAGCTACTTCAACAAAAATAAAAGCATTCTATACAATACCTCAAGTCGTTTCTACAAGAGCAAAGCGAATATAAAAAAACAACCCCTACCTTTACATCAAACAAAAAAGCAGGAATAATGAAAAACATTAATAATAACTCCATTTAAACGAGACAATGAAAAAACTATTAACCTTATTAACCGGGATCAGTTTATCACTTATTGTGAATGGTCAAAACAATTTGGTCACTAAAGAGCAAACTTTTATTCACGAAACCTCCAAAGAATACGAATGGCCCACAGATCCATCCGTATTAGAGAAGATAGAAAAGTGGCAAGATGCAAAATTTGGCATTATGTTTCATTGGGGAATATATTCAGTTCCCGGCATTGCAGAATCATGGGCATTGTGTTCAGAAGACCGATGGTTTACAGATCGTCGCAGAGAAGCACTTCCGGGAAGTACCTATTGTGAATTTAAGAAATGGTATTGGGGATTATCCGAATCCTTCAAACCAAGCCGTTTTGAGCCAACCGAATGGGCTACATTTATGAAGAAAGTAGGATTCAGATATCTGATATTCACTACCAAACATCATGACGGTTTCTGTATGTTCGACTCCAAATATACAGATTATACCGTTACCAAAGGGCCGTATAAGAAAGGAAAATACAGCAATATTACCTACCATGTCTTTGAAGCTTTTCGCAAATCAGACTTCATGATTGGAGCTTATTTCTCAAAACCGGACTGGCACAATGAAAATTATTGGGATCCGTTTTTTGCAACCCCTACGCGCAATCCCAATTACGACCTTAAGAAATACCCTGAAAAATGGGCTAAATATCAAGAATATACTGCCAATCAGATTGATGAGTTAATGTCTGACTACGGTAAAATCGATATTCTTTGGCTAGACGGCGGATGGGTAAGAAAACCTCAACAAGATATTAAGTTAGATGAAATAATACAGAATGCCCGCAAAAAACAACCCGGATTAATTACTGTTGACAGAACCATTCCCGGTAGAAATGAGAATTACCAAACTCCAGAACAAGCAATTCCGCAAGAACAGCAGAATTTCCCATGGGAAAGTTGCATAACATTCAGTAATACCTGGGGATGGAATCCTAATCCAAAATACAAAACTTCAGAATGGGTAATAAACACTCTGGCAGAAGTGGTTGCCAAAGGGGGATGCCTTCTATTGAATGTAGGTCCTGATGGAGAAGGCAATATCGATGACATCGTATACCAACGCTTAGAAAAAGTTGGCGAATGGCTCCATAAGAATGGTACAGCCATCTATGATACACGTACAACACCTAACTATCATTTCGGGAACACCTGGTTTACAGCCAATAAAAACGGAAAAACGTTATATGCAATTTACGCACTCCCTGAAAATGAAAAACTCCCCGCATACATCGAATGGGAAGGCAATATCCCCACCGGTAAAATCACGCTGCTGCAAAACGGAAAGCAGATGAAATATACCTGTAGAAACGGAAAAACAAGAATCACTCTACCCAAAGGAATAAAAGAAGAATCCTTGGTTTTCCGTTTCAATAAGGCACAATAAGAAATAACACTAATTTCTAATACATAAACTAACACTAAAAAAATTATGAACAAGAGAAAATTTTACACAAAACGAATGCTCATGCTTTCGTTACTAACTTGCGCTTGTTGCCTCCCAGGACAAACTAAGGCAAATGATGTGTCAGCAGCATTAACAGAGCGGAACTCTATTGAGAATATCTTGCAAAACAGAAGAATCTCAGGTGTTGTAAAAGACAGTCAAGGCCCTATAACCGGTGCCAATGTTTCTATCAAAGGGACGACAATTGGAGCTATTACCGACATAAATGGCAAATTTAGTTTTGATGCACCTCAAAAAGGAGTTCTCGTCATTTCATTCATCGGATATATTACACAAGAAATATCTGTAGAAGGGAAAAATGAAATCTCTGTCATTTTAAAAGAAGATACAGAAATACTGGATGAGGTAGTCGTAACAGGATATATTGCACAGAAGAAGGTGAACTTAACCGGTGCCATATCTTCCGTTAATGGTGAAGAATTGACTAAAATCACAGCAACCAGTTCCGCACAAGCATTACAAGGGAAACTACCAGGTGTACAAATCACAGCAGGAGATGGTGCTCCCGGATCTGCATCCAACATCCAAGTGCGAGGTATAGGCTCAGTCATGTCAGGAACACAACCATTGGTTATCGTTGATGGCTTTGAGGGAACATTAGACAACATTGCCATGAGGGATATCGAAACCATTTCCGTACTGAAAGATGCGGCATCAGCAGCTATTTACGGTTCAAAAGCCGCCAATGGCGTTATCCTCATCACCACTAAAAGGGGGAAAACAGGAGCTATGCAGGTAGAAGTTTCCGCTGAATATGGATGGCAAAGCGTTTCTCACATGCCAGATGTGCTGAATGCTACAGAAATGGCAATAAAACAGAACGAAGAAGCCGCATGGAGCAATCAGACTCTGCCCTGGAGTGGCAATCATGCGCCTGAGACCCTCGGCAAAGGATTCAACTGGTGGGATTATGCTTATAAGAATGATGCTCCCATACAAAACTACTATCTTTCCATGAAAGGCGGTACCGAGAAGGCAAAATATGCTATTTCAGCCGGATATATCAAGCAAGAAGGGGTCATCCACCTGACAGATTATGACCGTTTTAATTTCCGTTCAAATTTTGATTATGCCTTCAACAAGAAATTTAAAATAGGAGTCAATATAGAAGCCAGTATCGCCAATACTGATAGCCGTGAGGATATCTATCATTATTCTAAAAACGCTTTACTCATGCATCCAAGCGTTCCACAATATATGCCTGATGGTTCATACGGACTTCCACTTCGTAGTCTCTCCGGACAGTATGATGCAGGGCAGGCTATGCCTTTGTCCATGATGTACCTCAGCGACCCAAACTACGTAAGACTGATTGAAGGTAACACCTTTACCACTCGAGCAAACTTTTTCCTGGAATGGGAAATCCTCAAAGGACTGAAATTTAAATCTGTTTATAATCAACAGTATATATGGAGCAAAAAGAACTATTGGAAATCCAGTTATACAGTGTATGATTATGAAACTCCTGAAAGCATTTATGACACAGAAGCTAATGCTGAAGCTATCAGCAACTATTCAGATAGTCAGAAATGGGAGATACAAGAGTTGTTTACTTACAACAGAATATTTGCAAAAAAGCATACTTTAGGAGTACTTGCCGGATTTACAGCGGAGAAAGCTAAATCAGGGAATCTTTCCGGTAAGAAAACAGGCTTTCCCGGTAATGAGTTGCGTGTAATTGATGCAGGTAACACCATTGATTATTTAAATGGCAGTATGGCAGAAAATTCCGTAGTTTCTCTTTTCGGACAAGTGAATTATGACTATATGGGTAAATATCTCTTCCAGGCCAATATCCGAAGAGATGGTTCGTCAGTATTTGCACCGGGCAACCAATGGGGTACATTCCCTTCTGTATCAATCGGGTGGCGCATCAGTGAGGAAGAGTTCATGAAAAAGATTTCCTGGCTGAACAATTTAAAGCTAAGAATAGGCTATGGTACTTTGGGAAATGCCAATATCAAGTCATTTGCATGGGTAAGTAGTTACAAACTGACCGACCGTTATCCTTTAGGAGCCCCTAATGCGATATATCCGGCTTATTACCAGACAGACATGAGCAATAAGGATATCAAATGGGAAAGTACTACCACTACCAATGTAGGTATTGATGCAACAGTATTGGACAACAGGCTGAATTTTACATTTGACTGGTATGACAAACGTACAAATGATATGTTGTTTACCGCTACCATTCCTTATTCTACAGGATATTTAAATGGCCCCGTCATTAATGTCGGTGAGGTGATGAATCGCGGATGGGAAATCAGTGCAAGTTGGAACGACAATATTAAAAAATTCCATTATGGCATATCCATCAACCTTGCACACAATAAAAATGAAGTGACAAATATGGGAGGGGTAGCTCCATTCCAAATAGAAAATGACCTTTGGATTAAAGAAGGATATCCTATCAATTCTTATTTTGGCTATAAGACAATAGGCATTTATCAAAACTGGGATGAAGTCAATAACAGCGTAAAACCGAATGGTGACATTCGTCCGGGTAACTATATCATCCAAAATACCAACGGAGATGACAAAATAGATACAGAAGATAAAACCTTCCTTGGTAGCCGTGACCCCAAATTAGTATATGGAATTAATCTAACGGCAGAATGGCAAGGTATCGACCTTTCTATAGCCACGAGTGGAGAATCAAAAAAATGTCTCTACTATGATAACAGCTATGGCGGAATAAGCCCCAGGTTCTGCAATATTTATAAAGAATATTTCGACAATCGTACTATTGTTGGCGAAGATGGCAATGTAACTGTTTCCGGTAAATATCCTGCAATGGCAGGGCTCGGTACCAATGCCCCGGAAGGTCATAAAAAGGTAATGCAGAATACCAGTTTCTTCCGTATAAAGAATATTCAGATAGGTTATACTTTACCCCAAAGTTTCACACAGAAGATGAGGATTAGTAACCTGCGCATTTTCTTCAATGCGGTAAACCCCTTCTTGTTTACAAAATACGTAGGATTCGACCCGGAAACCACCAGTACCCAACAGGATGGCACTGTGAGATACTATCCGGTAAGTAAATCTGTATCAATGGGACTTTCATTGAAATTTTAATGTAAATCATCTCCAAACATAAAACATAGAGAAATATGAAAAAGATATATTTAATAATAGGGATAATAACAAGTATGCTCTTGTCTTCTTGCGAAGACTTCCTGACAACTTATCCTCAGAATCAATTGACTGCAGGAACGTTCTTCAAAACTGACGATGATTTTGCAGCAGCAGCCAATGGTATGTATTCGGTCATGACCGGATATCCCTCAGAATTCTTTCCGATGATTGATGGAATTACTCCTTTTGCAGGAGAAACGGCAACCAGTCGTTGCGGTGTATTCAATCCATACAACGGACGTCTCCCGATGGTTTCTTCCAGCCTGGATTTCACCCGCCAATGTTGGCAGAATATGTACAAAGGAATCGCATGCGCCAATAATATTCTCACTAATACGGAAAAGCCCGCTAACGTTAGCCAGCAGGTGTTCGACAGAACATTGGGAGAAGCTTACTTTATACGTGGATATGCTTATTTCACCTTGGTTACTCTATTTGGAGATATACCCCTATTCACAGAACCGCAGGTTAGTTATGACCAAGTTTTAAAGCCCAGAACTCCAAAGTCAGAAGTCATCACTCAGATTATTGCAGATTTTGAGAAGGCAAAACAATTGCTGCCCTCTGTTAAAGAATATCGTGGCACAGCCAACCTGGGACGTGCTTCAAAAGGTGCCGCCCAAGCATTTTTAGGGAAAGTGTACGTATATGAAGAAAGATGGACAGACGCAAAAAAGGAATTTGCAGCATTGGTTGATGTGCAGGATGCTGATTATGACTTAACTCCTCACTATTATGATCAATTCTGGCCAGACGGTGAAAATGGAATAGAATCCATTTATGAAATTCAATATGATCCATCCCGCCCCACTGCCACGGGACAATATGCCATGAACCGCTTCATGGACTTTATAAATCCGCCCGCCGAAGCGAATATGAATTTCAAAGGAGGATTTGGTTATCTGGAACCAACTGAATACTACTGTGACTTATTTGAGACTCTTAATGGGTATAAAGTAGCCAGCACATATATTGACCGTACAGATGCGACTCCCGGTCCTGTATTCAATTACAACTATGAGTCAAAGGATCCGCAATTTAATGCCACTGCACCTTACGAAATCAGAGATCCCCGTTTGAAATATACAGTTTGGTATGAGGATTCACCTGCCGTTGAAGAGTTTATACAGAAGACAGGGCAAGACAATGCAAACTTCAAGAGCAGATATTCTAAAACCAGCAATCATTGCGTAGTAAAATACATCGTTGGGAAACTCGGAGGAAAAAGTGGCTACAGCCCAATGAATATGATTGTGATGCGCTATGCAGACGTCCTTTTACTATATGCAGAAACTTGTATTCATGAAAATGATTTGCCCAAAGCCGTTTCATTAATCAATAGAGTAAGAAATAGAGTCAATATGCCTTCTGTTGAACAAATCGGTACTATTCAAGGCGTAGATATTGCCGGTAATAAAGAAAATCTAATGAAATATCTGCAACAAGAACGTTTCCGTGAGTTAGGTTTCGAGTGGGGACACATGATGTTTGATATGGCACGTTGGGATATTCTGGTTAGTGAACTGAAGGATTACTGGACACAAGGGCGTGATGGTTGGCCAGCATTTTCCAGTACAGCACTTCAATTTACAAAAGATTGTTACTTATTCCCGATTCCGGAGCAAGAAATGACTTCTAACCCGCTATTGAAACAGAATCCGGGCTATTAAGTAACGTTTAAAAAATAAAGTGGTATAACAGGCTTTATTATTTCTCCAATAGGAAAAATATTTTTTCCCAATAGGAGAAAAATAAGCTAATCCTTTTTGATGCTTTTATGAAAATCTATGAGAGGAATACTTTGCAGTATTATACTCAATTTATTCCTCTCTCTCTTTCATCTCATAAGAAAATAGGTATATTCATTATAAATACTAACTTCATATATAAATATGAAAAAGCTGCCAACAATAATACTCTGCTTTTATCTATGTCTTTTTACTAATACGGTATGGGCACAATCATTGAACGAAGATGCATTTACTTTGCTGGATTTAAACTACCCGGGATTGGAAGAGGTAAACCGACTATATCATGAAGGGAACGAGGAAGATGCTGCAAAAGCTCTTCTAAAATATTATCAGAATCGCAAAAGCATAATTAATCCTACCATTAACCTCGATAGTATTAGCATCAGCAAACAAGAGCAAGAATGGGCAGACGAAGCATTGGAACATACATTTTATGTACATGATGGTTACCGGCCCTTCAATTATGGGAAAGACATCAATTGGCAATACTGGCCGGTGAAAGATAATGAACTGCGCTGGCAATTGCACCGCCATAAGTGGTTTATTCCCATGGGAAAAGCATATTATTTAAGTAAAGACGAAAAATATGCCAAAGAATGGGTCTATCAATATAGAGACTGGGTTCGAAAGAATCCCTTACTCGAAATTGATGCACAAGAGTATGAGATACTGAGCCATAGTAAAACCAAAGATGTGGCAGAGAATGTGCGATTTGCCTGGCGTCCATTAGAGACAAGCCACCGTCTGGCAGACCAAATCAATCAATTTACACTCTTTCTTTCATCACCTTCATTTACGGCGGACTTTCTGACGGAGTTTCTCGTGAACTACCGGCGTCACGCCTTTCATGTGCTTCATAACTATTCAGCGGAAGGAAACCATCTATTATTCGAAGCGCAACGCATGATTTATGCAGGTGTCTTCTTCCCCGAATTTAAAGAAGCTGTTTCATGGAGAGAAAGTGGTATCAAGATTCTGAATAGGGAAATAGAAAAACAAGTATATGAGGATGGAGGTCAGTATGAGCTAGACTTGGGCTACCATGCCGCTTGTGCCGATATATTTCAAAAAGCATTGTTCATGGCAGAGTCCAATGGATTTCACAATGAATTTCCACAATCATATATCAAGACTGTAGAGAATATGATTGTATTTTTTCTGAATCTTAATTTCCCTGATTATACGTACCCGTGCTTCAGCGATGCCAGCCGGAAAAACACACGGGACAGATTCCGGAATTGGACTAAATTATTCCCTGACAATGAACAAATACGCTATTTTGCTACACTGGGGAAGGAAGGCAAAGCACCGGATAATTTATCGAAAGGCTTCCTAACGTCCGGTTTCTTTACATTTCGTAACGGGTGGAATAAAGATGCCACAATAATGATGATAAAAGCCGGTCCAAAGGGAGAATGGCATTGTCAACCCGATAATGGCACTTTCGAACTGTGGTTTAACGGCAAGAACCTGTTTCCGGATTCAGGCTCATACGTATATGGCGGTGACAAAGAAGTAGCGAAACTCCGTAATTGGTTCCGACAGACAGCCGTACATAACACACTGACGTTAAACAACAAGGATTTAGAGACTACGCAGTCCGTAACCAAGCAGTGGAAAGCAGATGGTGATATACAAGTACTGGTAACAGAGAATCCAAGCTATAAGGAACTTAAGCATCGTCGTTTCATCTTTTTTATAGATGCTTCTTACTTCGTTATTGTAGATGAGGCTATAGGCACAGCGCAAGGAACCATAAATCTGCACTATCAACTCTGTGACGGAAAAGTAAACATTGATTCTCAAAATAAAAAATTAGCTACCGCCTACGAGGGCAATAGCAATGTAGTGTTGCAGTGCTTCGCAAATAAAGAAGTAAAGATGGAAGAGGAAGAAGGGTGGTATTCCACATCCTATCGCCATCGCACTAAGCGCCCTGCCTTTGCCTTTAATGTTGAAAAAACAAGTGAAGAAACAGTGAGTTATATAACTGTAATATATCCAGTCAAAGATATAAATAAGAAAGTTGATATTTCAGCTAAGTTTCAAGAAAAAACAAGAAACAGCGTAGAACTTGAAGTGAAAATAAATGGCAAAAAGAAAACACTGAAATGTCAGCTACAAGAGTGAAGGGTAAAACGGTAAAGCAATACTAAAATGGGAAGGAAAATCATCATTTATTTGTTTCTGTTATGCTTTGTCAGAACAAATTACGCATACTCACAGGCGCAATATTTTGTGTCTCCCAATGGAAAAGATACAGGAAAAGGAGACATCGATTCTCCCTTTCTAAGTATAGAAAAAGCGAAGCAAGAGTCACGCAAGCAAAATGGAATTACAACCATTTACCTGCGTGAAGGTGTATATCGGTTAGAACAACCACTCGTTTTAACTTCCGAAGATGGAAATGGAGAAAAGCAACTTACGATTTGTGCATATCCTGAAGAAAAAGTAATTATTACAAGCGGAGTAACTCTTCATCCCAACTGGGAACATTATAAGAAAAATATCATGAAATCCTCTGTTAAGGAATCGGCGATAATGGATCAGCTATTTGTCAATGGCAGCTATCGTCCAATGGCCCGATACCCCAATTTTGACTCTACTGCAGTCAGGTTTAACGGTACCTCAGCTCAAGCCACTTCCACTGAAAGGATAAAGAAGTGGAAGGCTCCCAAGGGGGGATATCTGCATGTCATGCATGCATCAGACTGGGGAGATATTCATTATCAAATTGTTGGAAAGAACAAGAATAACACACTGCAACTGGAAGGAGGCTGGCAGAACAACCGTCCCTCTGCCGGACATGTACAGAATCGAATGGTAGAAAATATATTTGAAGAACTGGATGCGCCGGGAGAATGGTATTATGACAAAGAAAATAGAATACTCTATTATTATCCCATGCCTGATGAGAATATGGAAGAGATTACATTAGAAACGCCCCAACTGAAGCATCTGATTGAATTGAGAGGCTGTAAGGAAAGACCGGTACAGAATATTACTATAAAAGATATTGAGTTTACTCAAACCACCCGAACTTTTATGGAGCCTTATGAGACCTTGTTGCGCTCGGACTGGGCTATATATCGGGGAGGTAGCATTCTATTGGAGGGCAGTGAAAACTGCAGAATACAAGATTGTAATTTTTATAATTTGGGAGGTAACGCAATACTCTTCTCTAATTATAACTACCAATCTTCTGTCACTGGTTGTCATTTGTCTCAAATAGGTGCCAGCGGGATTTGTTTCGTAGGTGATCCTGAAGCCGTGCGTTCTCCTTCATTCAGATATGAAGAATCCGTGGCTATACCACAGATTGACCGTATCACCGGTTCTAAAACAGAGAATTATCCAACAGAATGTTTAGTCTATGACAATTTGATTCATCATATAGGGCTTTACGAAAAACAAGTTGCCGGAGTTCAGTTATCAATGTGCAGCTCCATCACTATCAGTCACAACAGCATCTACCATACCCCACGTGCAGGTATCAATATAAGCGAAGGTACTTGGGGAGGGCATATTATCGAGTATAATGATGTTTTCAACACTGTAAGAGAAACGGGCGATCACGGTTCGCTCAACTCCTGGGGAAGAGACCGCTTTTGGAGAAGCAATCGTTCCCAAATGGACAGCTTGGTTACAGCAGAGCCCGATATCATCCTCCTTGACGCTAAAAAAGAAAATATAATACGATACAACCGATTCAGATGTGACCGTGGTTGGGATATTGACCTGGATGATGGTTCCAGTAATTATCACATCTACAATAATCTTTGCTTAAGTGGAGGGATAAAGTTAAGAGAAGGCTTTTATCGAGTTGTAGAAAATAATATAATAGTGAATAATACATTCCATCCACATGTATGGTTTAAAAACAGTGGTGATGTATTTGTCAGAAATCTGATAATGCGTCCTTATCGTCCTATCAGAGTTTCTGATTGGGGAGCAGAGACAGATTACAATTTATTTACTGACAGCCTGTCATATCAGGAGGCAATTAAAAATCATACAGACAAGCATTCTGTTGTTTATCCCGTGACATTCAAAAACGCCCTCATTGGCGATTTCAGTATTGTGGAGATATCAAAGATAACTCCTTTATGTGGTTTCAAGAACCTTGAGATGGATAAGTTCGGAGTGGTTTCTCCTAATTTAAAACAACTGGCTAAACACCCCCAAATGCCCCTCCCGACTATTTATGCACATAAAGCTAAAAGCATAGTCACTAAAAACTGGTCAGGATTGTCTTTAAAAGAACTGGATTCGGAAGAAGAACGTTCCGCTACCGGAATGGATTCTAAGCGAGGCGTATATGTCATTGCTGTTGATGCATTGGAAAGTCCATTACGTGACTTTATACAACCTAATGACGTGATTCTTTCATTGGCAGGAAACGATATTCACACATTGGCGGATATGATAAAACACACAAAACAGGCTGATTTTACCAAAGTAGTGGAAATTATCATTTTCCGAGATCAAAAGGAGAAACAGATATTAATCCCTGCAAACGTGGTTTATCAATCAGAAGATTAAGTAGTATAGTAATAATCATTTTATAATTCAATTTTTAGTATGAAAATAAACAGATCAATTATAGCCGCCCTATTATTGGGGCTCGTCAGTTGTCAAAAGAAAACAGATATGAATCAGGAATCATGGGTAAAAGAAACTTTAGATGTTGCTTCCTATCAATTGGAATTGACGGCAAATGAGCTTGCTGACTCTGCAAAGCTCCCCAGATCTGTATGGGCGGGATACGACATCGACTTTCTTACCAGCCAGTTGGAACGAAGTCCCGATTCATTCCAAAAAGCTCTTTTACCTAATCCATCTGTTGAAATAACTGGTAAAAGGCATCTGACCGATATCTATGATTGGACCAGCGGTTTTTTCCCCGGGAGCCTATGGTACGCCTATGAGATGACAAAAAATGAAAAGTTAAAAGAACAAGCTATCCAATATACTAACTTGCTGAACCCGATAAGAAGTTTCAAAGATACGCATGATTTAGGTTTCATGATCAATTGCAGTTTCGGCAATGCTCTCCGCCTGGCTCCCAATGACAGCATTAAAAGCATAATTGTGGAAACAGCAGATAATCTCTGCGCACGTTTCAATCCGGAAATTGGCTGTATCCGCTCGTGGGACTTCGGACACTGGAATTTTCCGGTTATCATTGATAACATGATGAACTTGGATTTATTGTTTAATGCAACCCGGCTGACCGGAGACAGCACTTATTACAGAGTGGCTGTTAAACATGCTCAAACCACCATGAAACATCATTTCCGTCCGGATTACACCTCTTATCATGTCATCAGCTACAACAATGACGGCACAGTGGAAAGTAAAGGTACTTATCAAGGTAAAAACGATGGTTCTGCTTGGTCGCGCGGACAGGCTTGGGCAGTATATGGCTACACTTCATGTTATTGCGAAACAAAAGATACTGCTTTCCTTCAAGAAGCTACAAACATAGCGGATATGATTATGAAAAGAGTAACTACCGACGACTGCATTCCATATTGGGACTATGACGCACCGGCAGGTAAAAGCACTCCGAGAGATGCCTCGGCAGCAGCCATCACAGCCTCAGCATTACTTGAGCTCAGCACCTTAGCTCCGGAAGGAAAGAAATATTTCGACTATGCCGAAACCATTCTGAAAAATCTTTCCAGTGATAAATATTTGGCTATGAAAGGCAGCAACCAAGGATTTGTACTGATGCACTCCACCGGTTCACTTCCTCATGGCTCGGAAATAGATGTGCCTCTGAACTATGCAGACTACTATTATCTGGAAGCTTTACAGAGATATAGGAATCTAACGAAGTAATCAGATTGTTTGACAGGGTAAATCCGTTACTGATGTATGATATGGAAGTAACGGATTTTTTATTTATAAAAGATAATCCTGATATTTCAGTCAAACATACTTTATAAAAACGAGTCATAATATCACAGAATATCATTTTATAATCTGCCTCAATCTGTGATATATATCGTACCTTTGCCGCACAATCATTAAATTGAAAACACAATGGAAAAAGAATCATTCGATTATTCAAGAGTTCCCCATAACTTTGGTCTGTGCGCAACGGCAGATTGCCCTCATGCCGACACTTGCCTACGCCGGATTGCATACACTCATACACCGGCAAGTGTTACTTTTCCGCCTACACTGAATCCGAAAACGATTGAAGCCAGGACAGGGAAGTGCGAATATTACCGTTCCAACCAGAAAGTGCACTATGCCAAAGGTTTTGTCCGCACCACGGAAGCACTGGCTGTCAGTGCATCAGGAACATTCCGCTACGGGCTGATAGGCACGTGGGGAATCAGAAAATATTATCAGAAACGGAAAGGAGAAACCTTGTTGTCGCCTTCCGAACAACAAAAAGTGATGGCACTGGCCAAGAAGTTGGGTTTGCAACAGGAAGAGTATTTCGATAGCTATGTAGAAGAATATAGCTGGTAACAAGGTTTCCGCTATCTACCATACAACGGACGACCAGTCATATCTTACAAACAAACAGCCGTGCCCCGGCAGGTGAATGAATTTCACCTTACGTGGACACGGCTGCTTTCATTTCATGGTAACAACCTTCACCCCACACGGTAACTTCATTTACACGCCGAGGTAAAGGTCGTTACATACCGAAGTAAAAGCCGTTACAATAAGCGGTAAAAGTCGTTACATACTACGGTAAATGCTTTTACATTATCAGAAAAACATTTGGTAAATGCAATACATTGAGAATCAACACAAATACTAAAAACAAACAATTTATAATTCTCATCAACCAAACGCAAAATCATACCCCGGTCAAGGCTTTATTCTTTAAAGAACAGTTTCTTCCGCAACACATTCGTGCCATCACTGACCACCACAATATAGAACCCGCCTTGCATGCCGGATAATTGCAGGGAATTAGTATTCACTTGCTGTGATAATATGCGTCGTCCCGACAAATCAATGATTTCAACTTGATTGTCTACATCGCTCTTCAATCCACTCCAAGCCAACCGACCGTCATAATAATAAATCTCTCCGGCTGATTCGGCAACCTCCGGTGATATACTTGTAGGGGTATCATCCACCAGTGCCGCATAGAGCTCGTGGATAGACCAATATCCGCCCTTCGTCCCGGTCTGGATAATTTTGAAATGTGTTGCTGTCTCTTCCGGGAAACCGATAATCAGGACGGAAGTACCGTTTTTCCCTTCGGCTACAAGTTTCCAGTCAGCGTTAGCGCCATTCTTCACATACAGTTCGTAACCGGCAGGACCGTCACCGGGACTTTTTGAAGAATCCAGAATTATTCTGTTCAGCTTATTGGCTGCATTCATATTCACAGTAACCATCTGACCGGCTTTTTGTGATTGTCCTGTGTCCCATCGGGTAGATACATTATTGTCAATGGCATTACGGGCATTCCCATTGTTCACATTGGCGGTGATACTCCACTTAGTACGGCTCAACAAGGCATCGGTAGCCTCAAAAACGGGGGTAAGCGTGAGATTGCAATCCCATTCACCCATCAACTTAATCCTCCACGATTCTACGTCGAGGACACTGGCACCGACAAATGCCTGCTTCTCATGACTTGAATTAGCAATACTGGCGTCAGACTTCATATTTACTACTGCATTGTGCATCCTGGCCTTTCCGGTTGATTTAGGCAAATAGAAATGATAAACGTTACCAGTAGTTGAAAAATTGGCCAGATTCAATACCAAGTTCCCATTATTAATAACAGTCGAATGTTTGGGTCCTCCCCAAAGGTCTATGCCATAAAACTCAGCATTTCCTGTAAATGTTTCACCCAAAGTAATGTAACGGGTATCAGGAAAAGCAGTACTCTTTGCTTCAAGGGCAACTAACTGCGTATTCACCAGCGGAAAACCTGCACTGCCCAGCGCATTGAACATGGCAGAATTCATCGAACCGTCTATACCAAGCCCAAGTGCCTTTCCAGAAGCAGCCCTGCCTGCACCGGACTTATCGAACACAATCCCCTCGTATCCTCCGTAATGGAAATCATTGTAAAGAATCTCATCCGTACAGTCTTCCACCGTAATAAAACGAAGTTCCTTCATATTCTGATCGTATGCCTTGCCATTATCAGCATCGGCATTATTAGACCAAGATCCAAATTTTGTTTCAGCACCACAAGCATAGACAATGGTATTGAACTGCATGTTATTAACCATACCGCCTTGCGAACCTCCGCCTATACGAATCACATTCTTGAAAGCATGTCCTGCCAGATAGTCCACATAGTGGTTATCGCACTTGTTATTGAACAAATCCAGTCCGTTCCAAGCTGCACGTATGCCGACGTTGACAATATAGATATCTTTCCCCTTCCCCTGAATGGTGTACGGATACTGTGCCATCGCAGGCAACATGGAAGAGAGTTGTTCAGGATAATTAATGGATATTCCACGAACACCACTACCGGCTTCAAGTTTCAAGAATGATTCTCCAGAAGGCTGTCCTTTACCGGCATATACCTCAAAAATGGTTCCGTGCCCACGGGGAATACTCCCGAAATCGGCTGCACCACGTAGTTCTACTCCGGTAGGCACAGTAAGAGTCCCGAGCATCTTATACCGCCCGCCGGGAAGATAGACAATACCACCCCCATCAGCTTTGGCTTTATCCAGGGCACTTTGTATAGCTGCAGTAGCATCCTTCGCACTGTTAAGGCCATTGCGGATCGCATTTTGGATACTCTGCGTATTCGTAGAAGAATTGAAAGGCACAACGAAAGGTTCAATACCGAAATCGAGGACATTATAAAGCACCACACGGGCAGGTTTTGTTTCAGGCACACGCAAGTCAGGAAATTCCGGCAGCTTGCTCCTCTCTGTCAGAGCTGTGTGATCTATATGACATTCAAACAGCGAATTGTTTTGAACATCTGCTTTCTTTGCGAAGCGGTTACCCTTAAGAATGCAACGTGCATCCGAACCTATGAAAACTTGCGGAGTAGTATTATTGAAGTCACAATCCGAAGCGACAAAATCACCTGACATACTATTCACCGCTCCCCCTTTTACAGTACATTGCTCCATCATCAAGCGAGAAGAAGAACCGGATTCCATAAGTACAGCATTCTCACGAGCGGATATTTCACATCCGTAAAGCTGAACAGGTCCGTCGGCAGAAGATACAACGATACCATTTTCACAATTCTCCATCTCTACGCGAGTAAACATAATGCCGGAGGAAGAACTACCATCAACATGAATACCAGTCTGGCAGTCTTTCAGATGAAAGCTGTAATTATGACCGTTCGGATTGCCGTCACCGGACATGCTATTTCCGGTCTTAAAACCACAATTATATCCTTCGACATCGACGAAACAGGTGTAAGACCAGTCATTACGACGCATTGTTATACCTACCCCATTTTGATAGATCCAATCTGTGAAAGCGGAACCTGCTTTCGGTGCCCCTTCAAGCCCTGAACCTGCCCAATAATCAGGAGAAAAGTATATCTGCTCAAAACGACCGACGTCAGCTATGTTATCAATCTCAATACCACGGCTCAGTGGGGTTCCATATACATCATAGATATTAGGGCAACCGCCACCGTTCTTTCTGGAAAGGATAATGCCGCTATAAGAATTTACCAATGTTACATGACGGACATTACAATATTCATTACCCCACACACCATCACGGCCATAAAGCACTGTCGGCGGATAGGGCTTTATATGATCCGGATCCTGATGTGGGTACCAAATGGAAAGATAGGTCAAGGCAGTGGAAGGCTCCATGGTGATGAAAGATTTCGACTCAAGTTCATCTCCCCCGGCATTGTCTACCATCAGAATGGTTCCCTGTATGGCTACTCCTTTGGTCGGCCGTTTCCATTCGCCACGCAGCGTCACACCTGTAGGAATATAAAGTTTCCCGGTAATACGGTAACGGCCGGCAGGAGCAAAAAGCACACCGCCACGCCTGTTCTCACCTAGTTTATTAAGTGCTGTTTGGAAAATACTCCACGAGTCTTTCACTCCGGTAGGATCTGCTCCAAAGTCAGCTACAACGTCATACGTTGCCACACCGATGTCATCCGCCGGATATTCATCCGACACAATCAGTTTCCAGTTACCAGGCTTATCACTCGATTGTGCCTGCACACTTACAGCTAATAAAGCTGAGATAAAAAGAAGTAATAATTTTTTCATGCTACATCAATTATTAGATTACGGATATCAAAGAAATGATGTCGCAAATATCCACCGGAGTGATTAAAGAAAAGATTAATATGACATTAAAAATCAACTAATTTTATCTCTATATACTTAAAATGCGAGAGGCAGGATATTAATACAATACCCTGCCCCTCTAAAATTATATGAATAAAGATTTATTCTTCGTCCATCAAGATTTCCAGAATCTGACAAGCAGCTTTGGCAACCGGAGTTCCGGGACCAAAGATAGCAGCCACACCGGCTTTATACAAGAAATCATAGTCCTGTGCAGGAATCACTCCACCTGCAATTACGATGATATCCTCACGGCCCAGCTTCTTCAGTTCGTCAATGATCTGCGGAACCAACGTCTTGTGTCCGGCAGCCAATGAAGATACGCCCACTACATGAACGTCGTTTTCAACAGCTTCGCGGGCGGCTTCGGCAGGAGTCTGGAACAACGGTCCCATATCCACGTCGAAACCACAGTCGGCATATCCGGTCGCAACTACTTTAGCGCCACGGTCGTGACCGTCCTGACCCATTTTGGCAACCATAATACGGGGCTGACGTCCCTCTTTCTTCGCAAACTTCTCGGCCAATTCGCAAGCACGCTTGAAGTCGCTGTCATTCTTACTTTCTGATGAATACACGCCTGATATAGTTCTGATTACTGCTTTATAACGTCCTACAATCTTTTCGCAAGCATATGAGATTTCTCCCAATGTAGCGCGAACACGGGCAGCTTCTACTGCCAGTTCCAGTAAATTGCCTTCCTTGGTTTCCACGCATTTGGTAATAGCTTCCAATGCTTTCTGTACTTCAGCCTCGTTTCTTCCTTCTTTCAAGCGTTTCAGGTTTTCAATCTGTTCCAGACGAACAGCCGTATTGTCGATTTCGAGGATATCAATCGGAGCTTCTTTCTCCAGACGATATTTATTCACACCAACGATAGTCTGAGAACCGGAGTCGATACGAGCCTGTGTACGCGCAGCAGCTTCTTCGATACGCATCTTAGGAATACCGGTTTCGATAGCCTTTGCCATACCACCCAGTTTTTCTACTTCCTGAATAAGCTCCCAAGCCTTGTGAGCCAGTTCGTTTGTCAGAGACTCTACATAATAAGAACCTCCCCATGGGTCAACGTTCTTACAGATATAAGTTTCTTCCTGGATATAAATCTGAGTATTACGGGCAATACGGGCAGAGAAGTCTGTCGGCAATGCGATAGCCTCATCAAGAGCATTGGTATGCAGAGACTGGGTATGTCCCAAAGCTGCAGCCATAGCCTCGATACAAGTACGGCCTACATTATTGAACGGATCTTGTTCAGTCAACGACCAACCGGAAGTCTGGGAGTGCGTACGCAAAGCCAGTGATTTCGGATTCTTCGGATTGAACTGTTTCACGATCTTTGCCCAAAGCATACGAGCCGCACGCATCTTGGCAATTTCCATAAAGTGATTGGTACCGATAGCCCAGAAGAAAGACAAACGCGGAGCAAAAGCATCGATATCTATGCCTGCGGCAACACCGGCACGAAGGTATTCAAGACCGTCGGCCAACGTATAAGCCAACTCAATATCTGCCGTAGCTCCCGCTTCCTGCATGTGGTAACCGGAGATAGAGATAGAGTTGAACTTCGGCATCTTCTGAGAAGTATATTCGAAAATATCGGATATGATCTTCATGGAGAATGCAGGCGGATAAATATAAGTATTACGCACCATGAATTCTTTCAGGATGTCATTCTGGATAGTACCTGCCATTTCTTCCAATTTAGCACCTTGTTCCAGACCGGCATTGATATAGAATGCCAGAATTGGAAGAACAGCACCATTCATAGTCATGGACACAGACATCTTGTTCAAAGGAATACCATCGAAAAGAACCTTCATATTCTCCAGTGAGCAGATAGATACACCGGCCTTGCCCACATCACCTACCACACGTTCATGGTCAGGGTCGTAGCCGCGATGTGTAGCCAAGTCGAAGGCTACAGACAAACCTTTCTGTCCGGAAGCCAGATTACGACGGTAGAATGCATTTGATTCTTCAGCTGTAGAGAATCCGGCATACTGACGGATTGTCCAAGGGCGTAGTGTGTACATCACTGAGTACGGACCGCGCAGATAAGGAGGCAGACCGGCAGCATAGCCCAAATGTTCCATGCCTTCCAGGTCTTCTTTTGTATAAACAGGCTTCACTTCAATGTGTTCCGGCGTTTTCCAATCAGCATGGATGCCGTTAGCCTTTTGCCACTCAGCACCGTTAGCGGGCTTGAATGCGGCATATATATCTAAGTTTTTAAAATCTTTTCTCATCTTACTTCAAAAGTTTAGCGTTGTATTCCTTTAATGTTTCCAGTACGTTGACACGAACATGGATGAAGTTCTCGATACCGGCAGCTTTCAGCTCGTCCATATTAGCAGGAGCACCGGCTACGATAAACATAGCACGACCATTCAGAGCCTTGAAAGCCGGAACAGCGTATTCTGCATATTCATCATCACTGGAACAAAGTACCACGATATCAGCCTTAGCAGCCATCGCAGCTTCCACACCAGCTTCTACAGTCGGGAAGCCCAGGTTATCAACAACCTCATATCCGGCACAAGCCAGGAAGTTACAAGAGTACTGAGCACGTGCCTGACGCATAGCCAGATTACCGATAGTCAGCATAAAGGCTTTCGGACGCTTGCCTGAAGCTTCTGTTTCGAGGCGTAATGCTTCGAATTCACTGGCAGCACGGTCAAAGTTGAGTGTAGCCACATCTTTTTCACAAGTATCATGACCACCACAGCAGCAAGTAGCTTCCAATGGTTTCTTCTCGCCTGCCTTCTCATTAAAGTTCGGGAACTGATTCGTACCCAGCAACACTTCGCGACGTTGAGCAACAGCTTTATGACGAGCCTTGTTACTTTCGTTCACAGCTGCCTGCACCGTACCTGCTTTTACAGCAGCATAAAAGCCACCTTCCTCTTCAACAGCCAGGAAAAGTTCCCAAGCTTGTTTAGCAATGGATACAGTCAGATTTTCAATATAGTAAGAACCGGCAGCAGGGTCAATCACTTTATCGAAGTGAGACTCTTCTTTCAGCAACAATTGCTGGTTGCGTGCCATACGTTCCGAAAATTCATTCGGAGCATCGTAAGTCTTATCGAATGGAGTTACTGTCATTGAATCCACACCTGCCAGTGCAGCACTCATAGCCTCTGTCTGCGTACGCAACAGGTTTACATGAGCATCAAATAAAGTAAGGTTGAACGTAGAAGTCTCAGCATGTATGTGCATTTTGGCAGCACATTGAGCATCGGCATCATAAGAAGCTACGATGTTTGCCCACAACATACGGGCAGCACGGAACTTAGCAATCTCAAGGAAGTAATTAGAGCTGATACCAAAGTTGAATTTAATCTTCTTGGCAACAAGAGCAGCAGGAACTCCTGCTTCTGTCAGTTGATTCATATATTCATTACCCCAAGCAAGAGCATAGCCCAGTTCCTGGGAAATGTATGCTCCGGCATTGTTCAGCGTCAAAGCTGTCACATTCAGTACACGGTATTTCGGCAGAGCAGTAGTTGCTTCAATCAGAGCTTTGGCGGTTTGCACCATATCACCCTTTTCTTTGCCTTTTGCCAGCATCTTGTCGAAGAAATCATAACCAATGGAACCCTGCAACTTCGCCAAGTCGTAACCTTTCTTCTGGAAGTAAGCCACCAAAAGCTCTGCAAGTGCTACCACGTGTCCCTGACAAGTATAGAAGTTCAGTTCTACACACTCAGCGCAGATTCCCTCAAGCAAAGTCTCGATGTATTCGGCATTGAGTTCTTTTGCCTTTACACGGAAAGCCAGTGAATCGATACCTTTATTCAGGATGTCCAGTGCTTTCGCATTGGCTTCCTTAGGGCATTCCACTTTAATTTCCTGGCGAACAAGCCACTCGTTGTTGTCTTTCTTGGTACCTCTGAGATAAGGGAATTCACCGGGAAGTGCATTCGTCGTTTTCAATTCTTCGAGGTCTTCCATGCGGTAGAAAGGTTTTACCTTGAATCCTTCGTTTGTTTTCCAAACGAGTTTCTTCTCAAAATCAGCGCCTTTCAGGTCAGCTGTTACTTTCTCCATCCACTGTTCGGTGGTGGTGGGAGCAAAGTCCGAGAAGAGTTTTTCTTTACTGTCTGCCATAGTTTATTTTATAATTAATAAAGATAATAAGTAATCTCTTCATTTACCTATTTGTCTAGAATAGGATTCGCAAATATACTCAATAACTTAATAATACAAGGTCTTTTAAGTAAAATTCGCATGGAGAAATGACATTCTGCAAGTATGATTTTCGTATGTATATACATGATTGCAAAGTACACTTTACATTTTAGAGTATAAACTAATATCCTTGCATACTACCCAATTAGCCTCTGACACCTTTACCTATATTCCAAAAGAAAAACTCCAGCAAACCCTTTGCCACCTCCCTTTTAATGCCTACCTTTGCGCGGAAATTCAATAAGCTAATAAAAAAGATAAACAAAAGTAACTATGGATTGGTTAGAGAGTTTGTTATGGGACCCTGCCTCCGTCGCCCATATTGTATGCTTGTATGCATTCGTAATATCTGTCGGCGTGCTTTTGGGTAAGATTAAAATTTTCGGGATATCACTGGGTGTCACATTTGTGCTTTTCACTGGTATTCTGATGGGACATTTCGGTTTTACGGGTGAGACACACATTTTGCACTTTATCCGCGAATTCGGGTTAATTTTATTTGTATTCTGTATCGGTCTGCAAGTAGGACCGTCATTCTTTTCTTCTTTTAAAAAAGGTGGAATGACCCTGAACATGCTTGCAGTAGGCATTGTGGTACTGAATATAGCAGTAGCTCTGGGTATTTATTTCATCGACGGGGGAATCGATCTTCCCATGATGGTAGGTATCCTATATGGTGCTGTCACCAATACTCCGGGTTTGGGTGCCGCACAGGAAGCCTTGAATCAGTTAAGCTACACAGGTGACCCTATCGCACTAGGATATGCTTGCGCTTACCCTCTTGGTGTTGTCGGCATCATCGGTTCTATCATTGCCGTCCGCTACATCTGCCGGGTGAACCTGAAAAAAGAAGAAGATGAACTGGCCGTTCAGACTTCTGATATGAAACATATGCCCCATATGTTACATCTGGAAGTCCGCAACGAATCTATCGATGGAAAAAAGCTCATCCAGATCAAGGAGTTTATGGGACGTCCTTTTGTATGCTCACGCATCCGTCACGAGGGACACGTCAGCATCCCTAACCAAGACACTGAATTCCATATTGGCGACCAGGTATTTATTGTATGTTCCGAAGAAGACGCTGAAGCAGTAACCGCTTTCATCGGTAAAGAAATTCAGGTGGACTGGGAAAAACAAGACATGCCGATGGTTTCACGCCGTATATTGGTGACAAAATCCGAAATCAATGGTAAAAAATTAGGTAGCCTCCATTTCCGTAGTATGTACGGAGTAAACGTAACCCGTATCAACCGTTCCGGTATGGACTTGTTTGCTGATCCGAACCTGATACTACAGGTAGGTGACCGTGTAATGGTCGTTGGCCAGCAAGATGCCGTAGAGCGTGTTGCAGGAGTACTGGGTAATCAACTGAAACGTCTGGATACGCCTAATATTGTGACTATCTTCGTGGGTATCTTCCTGGGTATCTTGCTGGGTAGTCTTCCTATCGCTTTTCCGGGCATACCCACTCCAGTCAAACTCGGTCTGGCAGGTGGTCCGCTGGTAGTAGCTATTCTCATCGGTCGCTTCGGTCATAAGCTGAAACTGGTGACTTATACAACTATGAGTGCCAACCTGATGCTGCGTGAAATCGGTATCGTACTCTTCCTTGCCAGCGTAGGTATCGAAGCCGGCGCCCACTTTGTAGAAACAGTGGTAGAAGGCTCCGGTTTGCTGTATGTAGGCTATGGTTTCCTGATCACTGTTATTCCTTTGCTGATTATCGGTATGATTGCCCGCTTCTACTGCAAAGTAAATTACTTCACCCTGATGGGATTAATTGCCGGTAGTAACACAGACCCTCCTGCATTAGCTTATGCTAACCAGGCATCCGGCAATGATGCTCCGGCAGTAGGTTACTCTACTGTTTATCCACTTACAATGTTCCTGCGTATTCTGGCAGGCCAGATGATATTGCTGACAATGATGTAATGTCAGATGATATAAAAGAAAAGAGAGATTACGCAATTGTAGTCTCTCTTTTTTTTTGTTCTGTTTTTCCCCTTCATATTACCAAAACCGTATTTTCTCCGTACTTGCTCCATGTCTATACACTTAGACTTGGTATGGAGTTGGTACGGGCTTGATACGGAGAAGGTATGGTCCGGGTTAGAAATTGTTCTGTTTCACTTTATTTTAAGTTTCACAAAATCTTCTATAAAATCGATAGTCTTTTCAATCCCCAGCACGGAAGAATCAATGCACAGATGATAGGTTGCCGCAGCTCCCCACGTCTTATAGCTATAATAGTTATAATATTCCGAACGTTTTTTATCAGCCTTATTCATCATATTTTCTGCTTCTTCTTCTGAAACATGATGTGAAGCGCACAGACGGGCAACGCGTGCTTCATGCGAAGCGGAAATAAAGATATTGGCACAACGAGGATGATCACGCAGTATATAATCAGCACAACGACCTACAAAAAGGCAGGATTTCTCTGCTGCCAACTGACGGATTACATCGCTCTGCACCTTGAAAAGTGCATCGTTACTGAGGCAATTCTGGGTTGGTAAAGCACCATCTCCCACAAAAGGGAAACGCATGCCAAAGAGTCCGCCGATAATCCCTTGCGAAGCACGCTCATCGGCTTTCTCAAAGAACTCACGGCATAGACCGCTCTCCTTGGAAGCCAGAGTTATTAACTCCTTGTCATAGAAATCAATACCCAAACGGGCTGCCAACTTCTCCCCTATCTCCTTTCCGCCACTTCCCAATTGGCGACCGATGTTCACAACGAATTTCTTATTCATAGCTTCAATCTAAATATTGGTTTACTAATAGCAAAAGTAAGGATTTATAGGAAAGAAACAAAAAAATAATCTATACTAATTTTCCGGTTATAACTAACTTTACCACGAACCGCATGTTTTTCACACTATCCTTCGCCTCTTTTAAATTTACGGAACTGGCTAACCAACATCACCATTGCCACCAAACTGGCAAGCAAATCGGAAACCGGCATACTATACCAAACACCGGCCGCACCGAAGAAATGGGGAAGAATTATCAGTGCCGGAAGCAAGAAAAGCATCTGGCGGGTAAGAGACAAGAAGATAGCCTTGCTCGCCATCCCGATACTCTGGAAGAAATTCGACGTCACCATCTGGAAACCGATTATCGGAAAGAACATCACTACAATACGTAGTCCACGTGCCGAAATAGCTATCAATTCTTCGTCAGAAGTAAATATGGAAACCACCAGATCGGGTATAATCATCCCCATCAGGAAACCTGATGTGGTGACAAGCGTAGCAAAAATTATAGTCAGTTTCAGCACCCGGGAAACACGTGCATATTGCTGCGCACCAAAGTTATATCCGGCAATAGGCTGCATGCCCTGATTCAATCCCATCACGATCATTACAAATATAAATACCAGGCGGTTGACAATACCGAATGCACCGATAGACAAGTCTCCACCATAGCGCTTCAACCCTTGATTAATAACAATTACAATAAAACATGCTGCCAGATTCATCAGGAAAGGAGACATACCGATAGCAAGCGAATCCATCACAATCTTACGGCGCAGGCGGAATATACCGCGATGGAAATGTAGCAGTTCGTCTTTGTTACTGAATATCTTGAATTGCCACAACAGTGAAATAACCTGTGCTATGATGGTGGCAATAGCAGCTCCACGAATCCCCCAGTCGAAACCGTAAATAAACAAAGGGTCAAGTATCGTATTGATGACTACTGTAGCGATAGTGGCGTACATTGCCTTTTGCGGATGTCCGGAAGAGCGTAGAACAGCATTTAAGCCAAGATAAAGATGAGTGACAACATTGCCCAGCAAAATAATCTGCATATATTCGCGGGCGTACTTCACTGTTTCGTCACTACCCCCAAAGAAGTAAAGGATGGGATCGAGGAATATCATCGTAACAACCGTAAATGCCAATCCCAGCACGATATTTAGCACCAGTACATTACCCAAGATACGTTGGGCTGTATCGTAATCTTTTTGTCCCAGTTTAACCGAAACCAATGTGGAAGCTCCAACTCCTACCAACGAGCCAAACGCAGCAGCAAGATTCATCAGAGGAAAAGTTAGCGCCAATCCCGAAATAGCCATTGTGCCTACTCCGTGACCGATAAAAATGCTATCCACCATATTATATAAAGAAGATGCCGTCATAGCGATAATTGCCGGTACGGCATATTGCATCAGTAGCTTTCCAATCTGTTCTGTTCCCAACGCTGTGGGTGCCTTTTGTCCTGTCATAATACCTATTCCTCTATTTTAGGGTGCAAAGGTACTGATTTTCCCATAAGCAAACAAGAAAAGGAGAACAAAGAGATTATCGCTACTTCAAAGAGAAATTCATTCACTCCACTGAGAATGTACACGTTGACTTTAAACTTTTCCTAATTCTCCCCTTCTTCATGCCATTATATGAAAAATGTTTCGTATTTTTGCTCCCAAATTGTGTTAATGTACAACGAAATGAATGTATTAGAACTAAGTGAACAGGAAATCATTCGACGTAATAGTATGAATGAACTTCGCGCGATGGGCATCGACCCCTATCCCGCTGCAGAGTATGTAACCAATGCTTTCTCTACAGATATAAAAGCGGAATTTAAAGATGACGCAGAACCTCGCAAGGTATCCGTAGCCGGACGTATGATGACGCGCCGGGTGATGGGTAAAGCTTCGTTCGTTGAATTGCAGGACTCCAAAGGTCGCATTCAGGTGTATATCACTCGCGACGATATCTGTCCGGGAGAAGACAAGGAACTCTACAATACTGTATTTAAACGCCTGCTCGACTTAGGCGACTTCATTGGAATCGAAGGTTTTGTTTTCCGTACTCAGATGGGCGAAATCAGTATCCACGCCCAGAAGTTGACCGTATTGGCAAAATCCATCAAACCACTGCCTATCGTAAAATACAAAGACGGTGTAGCTTATGACTCTTTTGAAGATCCTGAACTGCGTTATCGCCAACGTTACGTCGACCTTATTGTAAATGACGGCGTAAAAGATACATTCTTAAAACGTGCCACTGTCATTAAGACCATGCGTGCCGTACTGGATGAAGCCGGCTATACCGAAGTGGAAACTCCCATTCTGCAATCTATAGCAGGTGGAGCAAGCGCCCGCCCGTTCATTACCCACCACAACTCACTGAATATCGACCTGTATCTGCGTATCGCTACCGAGCTTTACCTGAAGCGTCTGATTGTAGGTGGTTTTGAGGGTGTTTATGAAATCGGCAAGAACTTCCGTAACGAAGGTATGGACAAGAACCATAATCCGGAGTTCACCTGTATGGAACTTTACGTACAATATAAGGATTACAATTGGATGATGAGCTTTACCGAAAAATTGCTGGAACGTATCTGCATTGCTGTAAATGGCAGCGAAGAGACTACCATCGACGGTAAGACTATCAGTTTCAAGGCACCATACCGCCGCTTGCCTATCCTGGATGCTATCAAGGAGAAAACCGGTTACGACCTCAATGGCAAGAGTGAGGAAGAAATCCGCCAGATCTGTAAAGAGCTGAAGATGGAGATTGATGACACCATGGGCAAGGGTAAGCTGATAGATGAAATATTCGGTGAATTCTGTGAAGGAACCTTCATCCAACCGACATTCATCACTGACTATCCTGTTGAAATGAGTCCGTTGACCAAGATGCACCGCAGCAAACCGGGTCTGACTGAACGTTTTGAGTTGATGGTGAATGGTAAAGAACTTGCCAATGCGTACAGTGAGTTGAATGATCCCATCGATCAGGAAGAGCGTTTCAAAGATCAGTTACGCCTGAGCGAAAAGGGTGACGATGAAGCAATGTTCATCGACCAGGACTTCTTGCGTGCTCTGCAGTTCGGTATGCCTCCTACATCTGGTATCGGTATCGGCATCGACCGTCTTACTATGCTAATGACAGGTAAGTCATACATTCAGGAAGTGCTATTCTTCCCGCAAATGCGTCCCGAAAAGGTTATCCCGAAAGATGCTCCGGCCAAATATATGGAACTGGGTATTGCCGAAGACTGGGTACCCGTTATCCAGAAAGCCGGCTACAACACAATAGAAGACATGAAAGGTGTAAATCCGCAAAAGTTACATCAAGACATTTGCGGTATCAACAAAAAATACAAATTGGAACTGACCAACCCGTCTGTAAACGACGTAGAAGGCTGGATCGAAAAAATTAAGAATTAAAGAATTAAAAATTAAATAAGAAGATTAAAGATCGAACGAGGGAAAGGAGTTTACTTTCCTTTCCCTCTTTTAATTTTTAATTATTAATTATTAATTTCGATATGAAACTACCCGGAAAGATAGCCATAATGGGCGGAGGAAGCTGGGCTACAGCCATTGCAAAAATGGTACTTGCTCAGGCTGAGTCGATTAACTGGTATATGCGACGAGATGATCGTATAGCTGATTTTAAACGACTGGGCCATAACCCTGCCTACCTGACGGGCGTCAAATTTGACATGAAACGTATCAATTTCTCCTCGAACATCAACGATGTGGTGAAAGAGTCTGATACGCTGATATTTGTCACTCCTTCCCCTTATCTCAAAGCCCACTTAAAGAAACTGAAAACGCGGATACGGGATAAATTCATCATCACTGCTATTAAAGGAATCGTACCCGATGACAATCTGATCGTATCGGAGTACTTCACAAAAGAATATGGCGTTCCACCTGAAAATATTGCTGTATTGGCAGGTCCCTGCCATGCGGAAGAAGTAGCCCTGGAACGTCTCTCTTATCTCACCATTGCCTGCCCGGACACAGACAAAGCATGCACCATCGCCCGCCGTCTGGCCAGTTCATTCATTAAAACATCTGTCAGCAATGACGTAGCCGGTATAGAATACAGCTCTGTACTGAAAAACGTGTACGCCATTGCCGCAGGTATTTGCAGTGGTCTGAAATATGGTGATAACTTCCAGGCAGTATTGATATCCAATGCCGTACAGGAAATGAATCGTTTCCTGCAAACTGTACATCCGTTGAACAGAAACGTGAATGATTCTGTTTATTTAGGTGACTTGCTGGTGACAGGGTATTCTAATTTCAGCCGTAACCGTACGTTTGGTACAATGATCGGTAAGGGATACTCTGTGAAAAGTGCGCAGATAGAAATGGAGATGATTGCTGAAGGATACTACGGAACAAAGTGTATCAAGGAAATCAACAAACATCACCATGTCAACATGCCGATACTGGATGCTGTCTATAACATCTTGTACGAACGCATTTCACCCATGATAGAAATCAAGTTGCTGACTGACTCGCTCAGATAGAAGTATAATAAACAACATACAATAAACATCTTTTAAATCAAAAGCAACTCAGTTCCCCCTTTTCCATGGGAAAGGGATGAGAGGAGAGGCTTTTAAAACCTAGAATATTATGATTAGTTTGAACATCGAAAAGACTTTTGGATTTATCTCCAAAGCATCTGTTGCTGCTTACGAAGCTCAGGTAAAGGCTGCGCAGGAAGCATTGGAAAACGGTACCGGAAAAGGAAATGACTTCCTGGGCTGGTTGCACCTCCCTTCATCTATCAGTCAAGAGCATCTGGCCGACCTGAAAGCTACTGCACAGGTTATGCGCGACAATTGCGATGTAGTAATCGTTGCCGGTATCGGCGGAAGCTACCTCGGCGCACGTGCAGTTATCGAGGCTTTATCAAACAGTTTCACCTGGTTACAGGAAAAGAAAACTGCGCCTGTCATGATCTATGCAGGACACAATATCAGCGAAGATTATTTGTATGAACTGACCGAATTCCTGAAAGACAAGAAATTCGGTGTCATCAATATCTCCAAATCAGGAACTACTACCGAAACTGCTCTTGCTTTCCGCCTGCTGAAAAAGCAATGCGAAAACCAACGCGGTAAGGATATGGCTAAGAAAGTAATCGTTGCCATCACGGATGCAAAGAAAGGCGCTGCCCGCATTACAGCCGATAAAGAAGGTTACAAATCATTCATTATCCCCGATAACGTAGGAGGACGTTTCTCCGTACTGACTCCGGTAGGTTTATTGCCGATTGCAATAGCTGGCTTCGACATCGAAAAATTAGTTGCCGGTGCTGCGGATATGGAAAAGGCTTGCGGAGTAAATGTTCCGTTTGCAGAGAACTTGGCTGCACAATATGCCGCTACTCGTAACGAGTTGTACAAGAATGGCAAGAAGATTGAAATTCTTGTGAACTTCTGCCCGAAACTGCACTATGTAAGCGAATGGTGGAAACAACTTTACGGAGAATCGGAAGGTAAGGAAAATAAAGGTATTTTCCCGGCTGCTGTAGACTTCTCTACTGACCTGCACTCCATGGGACAATGGATTCAGGAAGGCGAACGCACTATCTTTGAAACTGTAATCTCTGTAGAGAAAGTAGACCACAAACTGGAAGTGCCTTCTGATGAAGCAAACCTGGACGGCCTGAACTTCCTGGCAGGTAAGCGTGTGGACGAAGTAAACAAGATGGCCGAACTGGGTACTCAATTGGCTCACGTAGACGGTGGTGTGCCTAATATGCGTATCATTATCGAAAAACTGGACGAATATAACATCGGTCAGTTGCTTTATTTCTTTGAAATCGGTTGTGGTATCAGCGGTTATCTGCTGGGCGTTAATCCATTTAACCAACCAGGTGTAGAAGCATACAAGAAGAATATGTTTGCTCTGCTGAATAAGCCGGGATACGAAGAAGAGTCAAAAGCTATCCAGGCAAGACTCTAAAGAGGAGTAAGTTAAACACAGATAGACGAGGTGTGAATGATTAAACTCATTCACACCTCGTTTTTTTATTGTATCTTTGCAGCTATAAAACAATAGGTATTATGTTTCAAGAAGCTATCGCCCGTTATCTTCAATCCAGCGGGCACTCACAAATTCAATTGAAATCTGTCCTTTTTGATATGGACGGTGTATTGTTCAACTCTATGCCTTACCATGCCGATGCCTGGCACAAGGTTATGGAACGCCATGACCTCCATCTGAGCCGTGAAGAAGCTTATCTGCATGAGGGGAGAACCGGAGCTGCTACCATAAATATCGTTTATCAGCGGCAATACGGTAAAGATGCCACCCCTGAAATGATAAAGAGTATATATGCAGAAAAGAGTGCTGAGTTCAATAGTAATCCTGAACCGGAACGTATGCCCGGCGCATGGGAAGTACTGCAAAAAATAAAAGCAGACGGACTGGTCCCTATGGTAGTTACCGGCTCCGGGCAACATTCATTGTTAGACCGGCTGTCACACAACTTCCCCGGTATGTTTCACCGAGAATTGATGGTAACCGCCTTTGATGTAAAATATGGTAAGCCCCATCCGGAACCCTATCTGATGGCTCTGCAGAAAGGGGGAGTAAAACCCAATGAAGCTATCGTGGTGGAAAATGCACCTATGGGCGTACAAGCTGGTGTAGCCGCAGGTATATTCACTATAGCCGTCAACACAGGTCCTATCAATGGACAAGTATTATTAGATGCGGGAGCAAATGTACTATTCCCGTCCATGCAGGCATTTTGTGATAATTGGGAGAAATTACATGAAGCATTCGGACAAATAAACCGGACACTTTGATATTTTTGGAAAAGAAGAAAATCATTTCAGTAGCTCCGCTATTTTTTTCTTCAAGTTTAATTTTATGATTTCCTCCGGCTTTAATTCCAACTCTATCAGAACCTTAGCAGTCGGCACTTTGTAAGCTTCGTCTTTTTTATCACAATTTATCTGTTCCTTACTAATAGAATATAACAGAGCAAAATCATAATCCAAAGCCTTTGATACGTTATAGAGAGTATCTGTATCAATGCTTTTTCGTGTCAACATATAATCAACACTTTGAGGCTTAACTTGCAGTCTTCTTGCAAGTTCCGCCTTTGTCACTTGCTTTTCAGCCATGACATTTTTTATAATTTCACCTATGTATATATTGGGCTTTTCCATTTTAATGAAGGTACGATTTATAATTTAGACCTAAAGAATGAAAAATAAAATTTTATCTGTTCATACACTTCATTTTATTCATAATTTATTTGTTTAATCAGATATATTTTGATACTTTTGTCACAAAATCATATAAACAATTAACAGCTATGACGTTATTAATCCTTATACTTATAGCCATTCCTATCTGTATTTTGATAATTTTATTATGGATATACAACGACTATCGCAAATATAAAAAGCAGCAAAGCTTCCTACTTTTGCTTTTTTGGACTTTACCAGCCACTATGCAAGCCCAATATGTAGACAAAAACTGTTGCATAAGCTTCAAATGGCATGAAAACCAACAAGGAAAACTGGAATGTATAAACGGAAATCTCACCTATGAGTTCATTCCTAATGAAAGTTTTTGGAAAATAATTATCCGGAATAATTCATCTGATGCTGCGCAAGTCAATTGGGAAAATGCGCAATTCATCATCAACGGACGCGCCTCAGGGCTATTGCTTTACCCGGAATCAGAATCTTCCCCTTCAAAAGAAATAATAAACGGTAATAGTGAAATTAGTGAAACCTGTACAGCAAGCATCTTGATGGAAGGTACAAAAAACAAAAAGATATATAACCCAAAAGATATCCGAAAAGGTAATAAGATAGCAGTCAGTATTATTCTTCCCATAGCTATCGCCAACAAACCCCAATTCTTCACAACCTTCGATTTCGTAGTTAAGCAAGCTTACTAACCATGAAACTTCAAGACATAAAAAAATATCTCAACGAAACACGGAACTGGTACATCGTACTAACATCACCTTGGAAAGAAAAAAAAATAAGGGAAGACTTGGATAACAAAGGCATCATAAGCCACCTCCCTACCACTTATGTACAATATAAGTGGAAAGAAAAGATAAGAAAAATACAGATTCCGACTGTCAATAGGTGCATATTCATTTATGCCACTGATTCGGAAATAAAGACACTGAGAGTAAGATACTCAATACTACCATTGGAAATGATAAAAATAGAAGATTAACATACTATATAAGAAAGAGGGGATACTTTAAATAGTATCCCCTCTTTCTTATATAGTGACCCGGGTGGGACTCAAACCCACGACCTTCAGAACCGGAATCTGACGCTCTATTCACTAAGCTACCAGGCCTCAAATGCGGGGACAAAAGTATAAAAAATCCGGGCATATTCCTAATGATTTATCTTTTTTTACTGCAAAGACTTCAAAATAAGAATGTTATTTTGAGAGCAACAGGTAGTTAATAAGGAACAATTTGACAACAAATTCGTTCAAAACCGATGCAAATATAAATATTATACCTATATTTGCCGAACAAAAACATAGTATACACTTATGAGTTATCTAATAAAACCAGAAGGGTACAAACCCTTATTGGACTTAAAACAAACAGAATTAGGAATCAAACAGATTAAAGAGTTCTTTCAGTTGAACCTTTCATCGGAATTACGTTTGCGTCGCGTCACCGCCCCGCTTTTTGTATTAAAAGGAATGGGTATCAATGATGACTTGAACGGAGTGGAACGTGCCGTATCATTCCCTATCAAAGATCTGGGAGACGCACAAGCTGAAGTTGTACATTCACTTGCCAAATGGAAACGACTGACATTGGCAGATTATAATATTGAACCCGGATATGGCATCTATACGGATATGAATGCCATACGCTCAGATGAAGAACTGGGAAACTTACATTCACTCTATGTAGACCAATGGGACTGGGAACGTGTTATTACTGCTGAAAACCGGAATGTGGATTTCCTAAAAGAAATAGTAACCCGCATTTATGCCGCCATGATCCGCACAGAATATATGGTGTATGAGATGTATCCGGAAATCAAGCCTTGCCTGCCTCAAAAGCTGCACTTCATTCACGCTGAAGAATTGCGCCAACTCTATCCGGACCTGGAACCCAAATGTCGCGAACATGCTATTACCAAAAAGTATGGTGCAGTATTCATTATCGGTATCGGTTGTAAGTTAAGTGACGGAGAGAAGCACGACGGACGTGCCCCGGACTACGATGACTATACTTCAGAAGGTCTGAATGGCCTCCCCGGACTGAATGGTGACCTTTTGCTATGGGATGATGTACTCCAACGCAGTATTGAGCTCTCATCCATGGGTATCCGTGTAGACAAGGAAGCTTTACAACGCCAGTTAAAACAGGAAGGAGAAGAGAAACGCCTGGAACTTTACTTCCACAAGCGTTTGATGAGTGATACATTACCTCTGTCTATAGGTGGCGGTATAGGGCAATCACGCCTTTGTATGTTCTATCTCCGCAAAGCACATATCGGTGAAATTCAAGCCAGTATCTGGCCAGAAGATATGCGTCAGGAATGTAAAGAGCATAATATATATCTGATTTAACATTTTCTCAATAACAGGAAGAGGCAGAGATTTTTTGATTTCTGCCTCTTTGTTTATCACCCACTCTAAGAAATAAAGCCAATGTCCTGCCATCGGAACCGGATAAAAATAGTATCTTAGCGTCCGAAACTTTTAACATACAAAATTATGAATGTTCAAATAGAAGAAAGTTGGAAAGCACGTTTGGAACCGGAATTCGAAAAAGACTATTTCCGCACACTAACTAATTTTGTACGGGAAGAATATAGCCAGTATCCGATATATCCTCCGGGAAAGTTGATATTCAATGCTTTCAATCTTTGCCCATTCGACAAAGTGAAAGTAGTCATTATCGGTCAGGATCCTTACCATGGTCCCGGACAGGCTCACGGGTTATGTTTTTCCGTCAATGACGGGGTTCGTTTTCCCCCTTCGCTGATTAATATATTCAAAGAAATTAAAGATGATATCGGCACCGATGCGCCCAACACAGGTAATCTGACCCGCTGGGCCGAGCAGGGAGTTCTGCTTCTGAATGCTACACTGACCGTTCGTGCCCATCAGGCAGGTTCTCACCAAAACCGCGGTTGGGAAACATTCACCGATGCAGCTATACGTGTTCTTGCCGAACAACGGGAACACCTTGTTTTTATTCTCTGGGGATCATATGCGCAACGTAAAGGTGCATTTATTGATCGTAGCAAGCACCTGGTACTGACATCCGCACACCCCTCCCCTCTATCAGCTTACAATGGTTTCTTTGGAAACAAGCATTTCAGCAGAGCAAACGCTTACTTAAAGGAACATGGTGAACAGGAAATTGCATGGTAAGAAAGGATCTTAAATTCTCTTAGTACCACTTGATATTCGTCTGAGTCTGACTCTTTTTGTCATATTTCAAGTCTTGTAGAATGCTCGCATTTGCGCGAATCACAAAACTATAATACTTCCATGTGCCAAAAGGAGAAAGGCTTGCAGACATACTGAAACAGTGCAGGTCACGCGTTATATTGAAAGAGGTTTGCACAATCTTCTTAACATTAAAGTCATAACCGGAGTTGAAGCTGACAGCCCATTTATTTGAGATTTTTATATTACCATTGATATTGAGGGCATTCAGGCTAAATTTATATGGATAACGCATACTCTCTCTATTGATAGGCTTTGTGTTATCTTCCGTAATATTAAAACCTGTACTCAGATTTATGGACCAAGGCATCTTAAACTCCTGATAGCCGTCGCTATCTACAGCAGCTTTTTCTTTCTTTCGCTTTGTAGGAGCACCTGACTCAGAATCATCAGCTTCATCACCTTCACTATCCGTATCAGTCTGCCCATTTCCCTTGCCATCATCATCCGCTTTTTCTCCGGTAAAGAATGCTTTCCATTTCTTCCACGTGTCATTATTAAGCGTGTAACTGAAAGAAGTTCCGTATCCCTGAAAACGCCCGAAACGCCCATAAGACCATTCCGTACGATTACTTGTTATTACATTACCATTCTTATCAAAATCGTAAGCATAAGTAGCAAAGACTGAACTCATACTGAAGGTATAGCTCTTACTTAATTTCAAACGTAGATTTAGGGTAAGATTACTCCATGGACGTACTTGAGCAGCCGTATTATATGAAATGCTGGCACCCAACTCATCAATCAAACTCACCTTACGTATAGAGTCGTTTTTATCCCTGTATTTCATTTCCAGGTTATTGGAAATCTGAAATGAAATATTTCCCGACCTACCTTGTCCCGGCACACCAAACATTTGATCAGCATACGGAGAGTAAACAACGGTATCCTGTGTTCCGTCAGCATTGGGCTTAAGATAAGTATCATAGTAGCCATAACGGGAAGAGCCAAAGTCCGGCGATGCACTGATGCTGATAGAAGGAGTGATGACATGGCGAATCTGTATCTCTTTCTTCTTCATAAACAAAGGCTTATACATGCCATAAATCTTTGTATTGACACCCAGGCTCGCACTATAATTATATACTCGGTGGAAGCCGTAGACAGTATCAGTATTCACAACCTGCCCACTGGTACCTGAATTCGGATCCCAATCCTTCATCACCTTACGGGTGTACCAACGCTCCGTATAGCTAACAGACGGGGTTACATTAAAGTATTTGAATAACGTAAATGTTGCACTGACAGGTATCTCATGTTTCATGCCATTCTTCCAGTCCTTGATCAGATTAGACTTGAACAGAAGATTATCTTTTGTAGTAATACTGTTAGAAAGACGTCCGCTATAACGAACAGAGATTTTCTCATACCACTTCTCATTTCCTACTGCATTCTTCCGTTTAAAAGGGAAAATGGTGCTCAGGGTAATGTTTAGGTCCGGCAAAGTCACAGCAATAGATGAGTCTTTCATATTCTGTGCAATGTTACCGGTAGCTGCAATAGAAAGTTTCTGATCGGGGAAGTTACGCGAATAGCTGACACTGGATGTTTTAGTATTTTGTGTCATAGCCTGCGAGTTATACATATTACCGATATTGGTGCGCTCGTAACTACTGGAAGAGAAGTTCACACTGGCCGAGAATGAAGAGTTAGGATTAGCCTTCGGGTCCTGGCGGTGTGACCATACAACTTTAAAGTCTTTTGCCACCATATAGTCTTCCAAGCCCTTGTCACCCGTCTTAGTCACCTGATAACTGGCCTGAAACAAACCTGAGAATTTATAGCGGACATTGTAATTAGTTTCTGCATTCAGCGCCCATGAACCTTTCGTGAAAATATCACCTCTTAATTTTAAGTCCATCTTATCACTAATGGCAAAGTAGTAACCACCATCCGTCAGACCAAAGCCACGAGCGGAGTCGTCCATATAGCTCGGCATTATGAAACCGGACGAATAGCTGCTGGAGAAAGGAAAAAAGAAAAAGGGAACAGCAAGAGGCAACGGGACATCTTCAATTACCAGATATGCAGGTCCCGTCACAACATTTTTCTTGGGACGCACCTTGGCATAAGTCATCTGCATATAAAAGTGCGGATGATCATGGTTGTCGCAAGTGGTATAACGACCACTTTTCATGTACAACTCATCATTCATACCCTTCTTAGCATTATTACCGGTAACATATCCCTCACCCTGCTGGCTGACTACATTACTAATAAGTCCTTTCTTACTTTTAAAATTATACCGTATCGTATTCGTTTCATAAGGAGTATCGCCATCTTTGAAGACAGGTCTTCCCTTTATCACCTTTAACGAATCTTCCACACCATGAGCAAAGACCGTACTACTATCCATATTCATGGTTATCACTTCAGCGGCCAGTTCTATATTTTGGTAATTCACTTTGCCGTCGCCATACAAGTTGGCCACACCATCTTGTGTAAACACAATGGAGTCATTAGCTTCATAAATAACCGGAGCATCCAGCGGTTGCTTCTTCTTGGCAGGCTGCAACTGAATCGTATCGTTTTGCAGTGTATCTCCTCTCAACAGGGTATCTCCCTCTTGCACACCTCCTATATTAAAGGTATCAGTCCGTTCGATTCCTGTAGGAACAGTCCTTCCACGCCGACGTTGCGAAAAAGCCTCGTCAGGGATCAGGAGTAAGACTAGTAGTAGTATGAATGATATGAATGTATTTGCTTTCAATGGCGTAATCAACTAATAGTTTCCGCTTGAAGGGGCAAAAGTACGTAAATTATACGGATAATCTCCCTTTTTAAAGAAATTTAGAATGCTACAAGAACTGTTCGCACCAATGGTCAAAACGTTCCAAGCCTACATTACCGAAATTAGAGATACTTTTCCGAGCCTTCTCTACCGTTTTTTCCCGTTCCAAATGAGTTTTGGAATAAAACTTATCGGCAAAGCAAATTACTTGCTCTTCCATACTCACCGGAAGCATATCCCGATGAGGTACAGGCAAGTTTTGTGCAATAATATCGTCTAGAGAGAGTCCTGCGCCTGTATGTCTTTCACATACCAACGCATGACGGGGATACCCTTCCCGGCGCATCAAATCAGCTCCCAGATAACCGTGACAGATATAAGGCTGATCACCAAAACAGAAGATACCCGGAGCATTAGTCAGAAAAATACCAATATCATGAAGCATACCCGCTTCATATAAAAAGTCTTTATCCAAGTTAAGTTCTGGATGGCCGTCTGCAATGCGGAGAGCCTTCTCGGCTACCAGACGGCTATGCACCAATAAGATATGCTTCCGCTCATTATCTTCCGGATAATATGCATCAATCAATTCTATCGGATTCATTTTTCACTGAATTTATAAATCAATACCTTATCGCGTAAATCACAGCTGCGATAAGGAGTAAGATAGATTTCCTCCAACTGATATTTATCTGAATACTCTTTCAGAAAGTCCTCTTTGGTTCGTTCGGAAAGCATCACATATCCCGTTCCGGAAAGACCGGGAGTAAAATTCCTCATCCGATCATTCAGATAGTAATTAGTGCAATAAAAACGAATCAGCCGTGTAGTGTACGAATACATGACCCCGTCCTGCACATAAGTATTTACTTCTTCTGCCAGACGCTTGTCTGATTTCGTAGACAGTACCGTAGGTTGATAAACACCGTCTAAGGAAACAAACAGGCACAAGATACAACCGGCTATACCATATAATAATGAACGAGAATCCGCCT
Organism: Bacteroides sp. AM16-24; assembly: GCF_003471885.1. Classification (NCBI taxonomy): domain Bacteria; kingdom Pseudomonadati; phylum Bacteroidota; class Bacteroidia; order Bacteroidales; family Bacteroidaceae; genus Bacteroides; species Bacteroides sp. AM16-24. The sequence goes on along the minus strand of NZ_QRKI01000015.1, from coordinate 8,812 downwards.
TTTTTGCCAATGCAATCAACATACAGACACCTGCAATTGGCGGCAAAGCCACAAGCAACCATTTAGAGAATGACAAATCCACATTCTCCAATGCATTCATGAATCCTACGTTTTCCATGGCATGCTTTCCCGTTCCCCAAACACTATCAGGAATCAGTCCGAGACGCACCACAGCAAACGTTATCGTGAGCAACAAAGCCAGCGAAGCAAAGATATAAGCCGAAATTTTAAAGACTTTCGCTCCCCGCTGTACCAAAGCCAGCAGATACTCGGCTATCAACACCGCCATAAAGGGATAGATAGGAAGCAGATAAACACTTCTTTTACTCTTAGGAATACAATAGAACACAAAAATAAAGAGTATAACTACCCATGTGAATAATTGCAGAGGCGATTGTGAACGGAATTTATTCCAGGCTTTCTTTATACGTTCACCGAAAGATGAACCTTCAGGCAATAAGCTTATATTTTTCCATTTCAAACCAAAGAGAGAAATCAACAGTACTAAAGTCCAAGGTATCCATCCCCAAATAATGGTCAGGAAATTATACCATAGCGGATTTTCATGCGAATCATAAGACATCTTACCCATGAAACGGCCTGTATTTTCTTCCAGCATTAAATCTATAAAAGATTGGCCTCCCTGTACATAAGCCGCACTAATCCAAGCAGCATATGGAATCAGGGAAAGTATTCCTATCACAAATAACCGGAAAAATGTTTTCCAGAAAGGACGTCTGCGTAATAATTGGTAGAGACCGATACTGACACAAGGGAAAATGGAACCTACCGGCCCCTTGGTCAACGTGGCGCAGCCCATCAATAAAATAGCCAGCCATGGAATTCCGCGACATTCTTTCTCATCCCAGCGGAACAACAGACATAATGAAATAACAATAAATGATACCTGCACCATATCGACACGGCAAGCTACCGCTGCCCGATGCACTTCGAAAGAAGAGAGGAGAAGAATGGAAGCAAGAAAAGCCGTCTTCACACCTTTGCGCTTTGCTATAAAAGAAAAAAACACCAACTGCATAGCCAGAAATGCAAGAGCAGACGGCAGGCGGGACGAATATTCCGTCACTCCACCCAGAAGCGACGACACAGTGGCAATTGACCAATAAAAGAAAGGAGGTTTATAAGCTATATCAGTTCCATAATTTACCGGAAGTATCCAATTTCCACTCTCCAGCATAGAAAATGCAACGATAGCCTCGCGTGGTTCTCCTTTGGAATAAAAAATAGTTTCTCCTAGAAAAGGGAGTATCACAAGCACACTGAGCAGTGCTATAAACCAGAATGCTTTCTTCCTATCATCTGACATATATTTCTGTTTTTAATGATTTCTGTGCGCAAAAGTACAAATTATTCTGCAACAATCCCTAACTTTGCCATCTCAATTCTATGAACATGAAGAGACTGAAACAACTACCTGCATTTGTCCGTTTCATTATGGTAGGCATCTTTGCTACCACCCTGCACTATGGAATATATATTATACTCCAGCAGGTCATCAATGTCAACATAGCCTACAGCATAGGTTACGTACTCAGTTTCATCGCCAATTTTTACCTTACAGCCTTTTTCACTTTCAGAAAAAAGCCGTCCTGGAAAAAGGCTTTTGGGTTTGGCGGAGCACATCTGATCAATTACCTTCTACATATGAGTTTGCTGAATCTATTCCTCTGGTTTGGAATATCCAAACCATTTGCACCCATACCGGTATTCGCCATCGGCATTCCGGTAAACTTCTTGCTGGTTAGATTCGTTTTCAAATACAAAGGAAGATAATTTGTTTTTCTCCCGATTTCTTACGAATATTGCAAAAAGAACTATTGATTATGAAAGAAGCTCCAGTACTTGCTATCGTAGTACCTTGTTATAAGGAAGAATCTGTTTTACACGAAACACATAAACGGCTCAGCCAATTGCTCGATCGGTTGATAACTGAAGAACGCATATCTTCCAAAAGTTATATACTATATGTAAACGATGGTAGTACAGACCATACCTGGAAAATCATCAAGGAATTTTATAAAAATACGTCGTATGCCTGCGGGCTGAATCTGGCTGGAAATGTGGGCCATCAAAACGCACTTATGGCCGGACTGAATACTGTAAAGGAACGTTGCGACGCAGCTATTTCCATTGATGCCGACTTGCAGGATGACGTCAATGTCATCCCTGAGATGATAGAACGCTATATGGAAGGCAATGATATTGTTTATGGTGTTCGACGTGAACGCAAGACTGACACTTTTTTCAAACGCACCACCGCCCTCGCCTTCTATCGACTGATGAAAACGATGGGGGCAAAATCAGTTTATAATCATGCAGATTATCGGTTAATGAGTAGCCGTGCCATCCAGCAACTCTGTCGCTTCCGCGAACGTAACCTTTATCTGCGTGGATTAGTGCCTCTCATTGGTTATCAAACCGCCTGCGTTTATTATAATCGCGACAAACGTTTCGCCGGAGAGTCGAAATATCCTTTTAAGAAGATGTTGAATTTTGCTATTGACGGAATCACGTCTTTTTCAGTCAAGCCTGTACGCATGATATTCTGGTTGGGCTGCATTTTCCTTCTGATAGCTCTCTGCGTCACTATCTGGACCCTACGTGCATACTTTCTTCACAATACAGTACCCGGCTGGTCATCCCTGATGATTTCTCTTTGGTTAGTAGGTGGTACTATACTCGTATCCCTGGGAATTGTGGGTGAGTACATCGGAAAGATCTACATTGAAGTAAAAGATCGTCCACGCTACAACGAGGAGGAATTATTATTACGTTAAAAGAGAAAAGGGTCATTTATCTCTGTACTTCAATGGAGAAACTCCTGTATGCCTGCGGAAGAAACGGCAAAAAGTAGCCAGATTATCAAAACCTAATGATATACCTATCTCTTTTATGCTAGTACTGGTAGATTTCAGTTGCGTTTTTGCATCTATAATAATAAGGTAGTCTATCACATCCAAAGCAGTCATATTGGTACAACTCTTAATATTACGGCACAAATTCTCCTTCGAAGTCCCTAATTCTTTTGCATAGAATGATATTCCTCGTTCTGTCCTATAATGTATCGCAACCAATTTAAGAAATTGCCGGCTCATTCTAACATTTTTTGGGGATTTAGCCCATCTTTCTTCCAAATTATCCTGATAATACATTGCAATACTCGTATGAATGCAAGTGCCCAACATACTTCTCAACACTTCTTTATTATTATAGATTTCCGGAACTTCGCGTATCATTTTCCATAACGATATGGAACGTAGCATATAAAGTTCCAAATTCTCAGATATATGCTTAACAGGCTCCTCAAAGATAATAAACAAATAATCAAATGCTTTTTTAAAAAACTCCACCTCATGCATGATCTTCGGAGAAAAGCCAGCATATGAAAAGCGAAGATCTGGTGAAACGTTATGAATCTGTAGAAAAGAGTTATCCAGCAAAGTGATGTAATCATTCTCACGAACAATATATCTTCCATAATTTAATGTAACTTCTATACTTCCTTTCATACATACCACAAAGATAGTTCCCTTTACATGATAAGGATTCTCCAAATAATCCTGCAAATCATCTGCCGAAACATTTTCCTTAGCTACAATATCTTCCGATATTTCAAAAAGAAGTCTACTTTCTTCCATTACAATTTTTTCTAGTAAATTTCTACAAAAATACATTTAATCCGGGCAAATGCACATTCTATCCATTCTTTCAACAAGCTCTTTAGAGTTAAAGTTTGTCAACATATCAACAATTGAACATTTTCGCAAATATCCGTACTCCTTTTTCACTCATCTTTTTTGGTTTTGGTCGAATTAAGAAAGAACTTTGTAGCATTAATCAAGTTATTGAATATTAAGATTTATACTATCTTAATACAAGTAAAGAAAAGGGAACGTCATTTGATCAGTAACATCAATCTTATATATTCCTACTTTTCTTTAAAAAGGAGCAAACACAAAGATTTTCTGCCCTGCGATATCTAATAAAAAGCACTTAAGATATCGCAACAGCACAACGCATCAACATAGAGAGCGAGGTTAAAATTGCACTACAACCTCAAGATTGCTTGATAAGGACAACCCCCTACCGATTAAAGGTATATTATCTGAAACGGTAGGGGGATATCCAAGGCAATCCCCCCTTGAGAATGCTAAACGTTTTTAAGGCACAGATTGTTTCTTTCTTTTCTTCCATAGTTGCCAACTATTAATCAAATTTTGCCACATATTATATATCGAATAGTATATTAGTCTGATTGTCAAAGAAGAAGTCCACCTATTACTAACAGTGGGTAACAAAATAGTAACAAAAAAAACGAAGAAATTCGCTTAGTGGTGAACTTCATGTGCAAAGGTAACAAAAGGCAATTACCTGCCAAAAAAGAAACAAGGCTTTTGCCTTACAATAGCTTTTTCAAGTCCTCAATGTCCGGCAGAGCGTTACGAAGTCGTTCCGGCATATCTTTAGATGCACGGTAAGTAGCAACACCCATCGGCTTGTTATAATCACGAACGGCAAATTCCACAAAAGTTTGATTCATTTCCCTGCAAAGGATTATTCCGATAGAGGGATTTTCGTGTGGCTTTCTGATATATGTATCTAAGGCAGATAGATAAGTATTCAACTGCCCCAAATAAGATGTACGGAATTTTCCGGACTTCAACTCGACTGCGACTAAGGAATTAAGTTCCCGATTGAAAAACAACAAATCAATGAACATTTCCTCTCCAGCCACTTCTACACGATATTGATTGCCTATAAAGCTGAAATCTTGCCCAAAGGTCATGATGAACTTCTTCACATTGGTAACAATCGCCTTTTCTACTATCTTTTCATCTAAATCCTCCTGCTCATTCAGTTCCTCCACATTGATGAAATCAAGCAAGTATTCATCTTTAAATGAACAAACAGCTTTTAGAGCTTGCTTAGTATCAGGCAATGTTTGTGCGAAATTGTTAGGCAAAGTTCCCCGATGGCTGTAGAGGTCTGCTTTTAAATAATCCCTTAAAGTGTATTTACTCCAATAGCGAGTAGCGCACTCATGTATATAAAATAGCCTTGCTTCCAAAGTCTTAGCTTTGGATATTATTTCGGTATGATGACTAAAACCGATTGAAAGGAAATCAGCCCAATTGAATTCATCAGCCACTGGCTGATGAATTTCTACAAGAAGCAATTTTTCATTCAACGCCAAATCATCAGCCAACGGCTGATGATTTAAAACCTTATCCCACTCCTCATAAAAAATACGCATATTTCTTATGCTTGTTGCTGAAAATCCCCTTAGTCCCGGCAATTCTTTTTGCAACAAAGAAGATACTTGTTCAATTGCACCTTTCCCCCAAAAGCCTGTACGGGAATTTTCTGACACGTAACGTCCGATGCCGTAATAAAGAGATAGCTGTTCCTTGTTCACCGATGCGGCTGCACGGTACTGGCTGCGTAAGATAGCTTCTTTTATGGTCTTTACTGCTTCTCTATAATTCTGATTTATATCCATTTGCATTTTTATTGAGCGCAAAAGTACAAAAATAATGCTACTGAAAAGGAACCAAATCTTTTTTTCTTTTCATCAGCACCTATATTTTGCTGTGAATATAAATAAGTTTAGTACGTTTTGAATATATAAGCAAAAGGTACAAACTAAACCTTGATAAACACAAACCAATTCTCTCAATCACCCAGTATACCATTAAAAAAATAATCTAATTCTTTATCTATTTCATCATTTTGATATATAACATTTGTAAACGTCTTCGGAATAGCAGCAAAGCCTATATATGCTCCCCACAGCATGAAAGCATATTCCTTATACCGATATTTTCTATTTAACATAAACCGTTCTATTTGCTCAAATCCTTGTGCTTTTATAAAGAAAGACATAATGGATTGAAAGATGGGCAAATGCGAAGGAATAGAGAATGTATCTAGCTCTTGCTTCTTGTATCTCCAGTATTGTCCCAATGAAACCAACAATTCTTGTCCAGTAACTGTCTTAGAATATTCTGTATCTTTAAATATCTTAGCCGTTGCAAGAATAAGATTCAATATATCTATTTCGGAAATCGAACGGATACCTCCAAAAGATTGCTCCAAAATATATTGCAAGACTATATCAAAATAAGCAGACTCTACGACAGCTTCATTACCAAAAACCAACAGTACTTTTCTATCAAGTATCTTGATCCTTGAAAAGTCCACAGAATGAGACTGACCTGATTTATTTACTTTCTTTATCAAATCATTTACTCCATCACTTAGTCGAACAAACAATGCCCCTAAAGCCGAATCATATTCTGTTGAGCCATAATGATAGCTATCTATACGCTCCTCTATATTCTTTATTTCTTGTTTTAACGTTTTATATTCACTATTATTCTCCTCAAAATCATCAAGCATCTTTTTTAACTCTACTTTTCTTTTATATTCAGGAGTATCTTTCTTAAAATATTCTCGTTTTTTACCTTTTTTTTCCCCTTTCTCAATCTCCTTTCGCCTTATCTGATCCAATTCATTCTTTATGCAACTAAAGTTAAACATATCTTCTAAACGATTCAACGTATGAGCACATTTTTCACGTTTTTGTTTAAGTTCCTCTAATTCTTTCTCATATGCAGGCGTTTTTTGCCTGTTCAGTTCTTGGCTTCGCATAGATGCCAACTTTATAATCTCTTTAAATACTTGACCAAGTATATCAAAAAGATTAGTTGCCTCTATATCCAATTTACTATATTCCAATTTGCACTGAAATATTTTTTGCAAAATTGACATATCATGCACAGCATCTTCCCCTAACATCAATTCAGTATGAAGTCCTGCAAAAGAATTCTTTAGTTCAGTTATATGAGATAATAGTTCTTGCTGCCCATTATCCATAGATGTGAGTTGCCCCCGTACATAGCCAACAACTGCTCCTTTTAGAAAATTATATTTTTTATCAAAAGCTAGGTATTGTTGCTTTTCAAAAAGAAAAGTATCACTGGATTTTTCATTGATTTTTACTTTCGCCTTATTGTCAAAGTAAAAATTATTCATATATTTCTCTACACATTTAACTTCTAGCAAAATTTTAGACTCAGCAATAAATGCGATTTGCTTCTCTCTACTAAAGAACCGAAAACGTACAGAGTCTTTTCTATAGTAGATTGTTTTTGGATAAGTAAACACCGTTTTCTTTCTTCCACTTTTAACGAGCAAAGCAACATCTAGCAACTCATCAGAAATCTCAACGGCATATTCTCCCACAGGTTCTACTGTAGAGAGAATCAGATGGTTTATTTTCTCACTACCCGCTTTATAAAATCGGCTAAGGTTATTTCCAAAACCACGTTCTTGATAAAATGAATAGGGAGATATGCTTTCTGTCACAAAAGACTCCATCAAATTCCAAGAGTCTATTAACAACCAATATTTCATACTATATATTTAAAGAATTAATCAATATTCCAATATGCATCAGGGTCACCTTCAAAAGCATCATCTATAACATCATCACTAAGACCAGCCTCATCTTGAGCATACGTTCCTGCATATTTTCCATAATGACTTCCATAGTCATCATTCCAATCATCATTATCAGCAGCGATCGAGATCTTTTTTAGATTATTTTCTACAGTCTTTTTCTCTTGTTTAATTACCTGTTCTATTACAAAATTAGAATTAACCCTATCTAAATAAGATGTTTTCCTTTTTGAGTAAGATATATATAATGCACGAGAAGAACGAGTACATGCTACATAGAACGCATTCCTATCAGGCAATTCCGCATTGTTAGCAAAAGGAATAAACACATTATCAAATTCAGTTCCTTTAGCGGCATAGTATGTCAAGATACAAGGTAAATCATTATTTGAGAAATCCAATGTGTTTATTGTCCGAAATGGGATGACTTTTCCAGTACGATAATGTACTTGTGTCTGAATACCTGCTTTAACGAAGAAATTATTCACTTCTTTTACGTCTTCCTCTTTAGGGACTAAGATTGCGACATCATCTAAATCTTCTAATTGAATTCTATTCAAAATACCATTTAACTCATCCTCTCTAGAATCATATTTCAAAATAATAGGCTTAGGATAGTTAGGATAATCACTATTACCCCCATCTTTCATATTATCTGTTAGCAGGTCAATCGAGGGAGACAAAATATCTTGAGCCACTTTTGCGATAGACTTAGGAAGTCGATAATTAAAACGCAAGAAAAAACGTTTATATCTTAATGCACTTGTTATCGTATCCATAGTTGCACCACGATTAGAATAGATTTTTTGAGCAGAATCACCAAAAAGAGTAATACTCTTATTTACATTTGGAAGAAAGCGATTATTATAATCATTAACATCAAAATCTTGTGCTTCATCAACTATTACATAATCAATTTTACTTTCAGCTTTCTTAAAAAGAGTTCCACTAGGAATAAGCTCAAATTGTTCATTATTGACATCAAAGGTTTCATCCATAGGAACCTCAATAAACCAACTAATACGCCTTCCAAATGCATGATAAAACCTATAATCTACATAATCAGCAAAATCTATACTAGCCAGCAGCGAAGTTGAATATCGCTCTTTTGATTGAATATAAGGTAGATTTGTTGCCTTAAATTTTCTAACTTTTACGTCCTGCACCAAATACAAATTAGATGCATTGTTTTTCTTCCAATAAACAAAACCATCGAAATCAAAACCTCGATGGCTCCAAGCCCAATCATACGCTATTCTTTCTTTATCCAAACCAAGTGGAAAATCCAGTGTAAGCTGCCCCCTAAAACCAAGCGATTCTACCCCCTTAA
>NZ_QRKI01000014.1:62430-176211 GCF_003471885.1 Bacteroides sp. AM16-24 | reverse complement strand
GAAAGCCTCCATATCGAGTGATATGGGGGCTTTTTGTATTTATACCCCCTGTCCAGATAATATTCTCTTTGTTTTTTCGTTTATATGTTGTAAATTTACACCTTATTTATATATGCTAAAGCAAATCCGTCCTATAAAGTTCTGGTTGATATTGATTGCTGTGATTATAGCTATCTCTTCCCTGTATGTTTCCCATTCTCTGATAAGCGATTTATCTGCTGAAGAACGGGTACGTATGGAAGTGTGGGCCGAAGCAATGAAGAATCTCCAAACCGCTGATGGAAATACGGATTTGACTATGGTACTGAAAGTCCTGAATGCCAATCATACGATTCCGGTAATTGTAGTGGATCAGAATGAAGATGTACAGACTTACAGGAATATTGAACTATCTCCAACCGATACAATTGCTTCGCTGAAAGAAAAACTGAATCACTTCAGCCATGAAGGGAACTGCATCCGTATTGACTTGAATGGTGGTGGTGACTATCTGAATGTGTATTATGGCCCTTCCCTGATGCTAACCCGGCTGGCTGTTTATCCTTATGTACAGTTGGCAGTGGTACTTATCTTTGTTTTGATTGCTATTTTTGCTCTGTTGAGCTCTAAAAAAGCAGAACAAAATAAGGTATGGGTGGGATTATCTAAAGAAACAGCCCATCAGTTGGGAACCCCTATTTCTTCATTAATGGCATGGACAGAACTGTTGAAGACGCAATATCCTCAGGATGATCTGATTCCTGCCATGGCGGAAGATGTGGAGCGCTTGCAGATGATTGCCAATCGTTTCTCGAAGATAGGTTCTGTTCCGGAGTTGGAAGAGGCGGACTTGAAAGCTCTGTTGGAACGGGTGACGGATTATATTGCCCATCGTACTTCGGACAAGGTGAAGATCATTACCCATTTGCCTGATTTACTTCCGCCTGTAAGGCTGAATGTTGCTTTGTTTGAATGGGTGATAGAGAACCTGTGCAAGAATGCGATTGATGCAATGGGAGGAGTCGGAACTCTGACTATTTCAGTACAGGAAACGTCAAGATTTTGGCATATTGATGTGGCTGATACGGGAAAGGGAATTGACAAACGGAATTTTGAAACAGTGTTTGCTCCCGGTTATACCACCAAAAAAAGAGGGTGGGGATTGGGCTTGTCATTGGCACGCCGGATTGTGGTGGAATATCATTCGGGGCGTATTTTTGTAAAGCAATCGGAGATCAATAAAGGGACGATATTCAGAATAGAGCTTAAAAAATGAATATTTCGTGGCTAATTTATACATTATGAGGATAATTATTTGTATCTTTGTCGCCCGAATAAATAAAAGAAGCTTTGGGAAAGTTTGATAAATACAAAATAGATTTGAAAGGCATGCAGGCAGACTCTTGTAAGTATGAGTTTGTACTGGATAACCTTTTTTTCGCTAACATTGATGGCCCGGAAGTACAGAAGGGCAAAGTTAATGTTACATTGGTTGTAAAGAAAACATCTCGTGCTTTCGAATTCAACTTCCAGACGGAGGGTATGGTGTGGGTGCCATGTGACCGCTGCCTGGACGATATGGAACAGCCGGTTAGTTCTACAGATAAACTGATGGTAAAGTTTGGTCATGAGTATGCTGAAGAAGGTGATAACCTCATTGTGATCCCTGAAGAAGAAGGGGAGATCAATGTGGCATGGTTCATGTATGAATTTGTTGCGTTGGCAATCCCGATGAAGCATGTACATGCTCCCGGAAAATGCAATAAGGCCGTCAGCAGCAAATTGCATAAGCATCTGCGTACAAAAGCAGATGAAGATGATGCGGAAGATGAAATCTTTATCGAAGGTGAAGACGCAATGCCGGAGAGTGATGCGGAGGAAACACAGATTGATCCGCGTTGGAATGAATTAAAGAAAATATTAGATAACAATTAAAGATTAAGAAAAATGGCACATCCTAAGAGAAGACAGTCTAAAACAAGAACTGCAAAGAGAAGAACTCATGATAAAGCAGTAGCTCCTACATTGGCTATTTGCCCGAACTGTGGCGAATGGCATGTATATCACACAGTGTGTGGTGCTTGCGGATATTACAGAGGCAAGCTTGCTATCGAGAAAGAAGCTGCTGTTTAATTTGCAGCCTGATGAAGAATATACTTGAATGCCGGATGTCTAAAAAGATTTGTAACACACAAACCTTTTTAGACTACCGTTGTTTAGGTATTTATTAACTTTAAGCAGGATTGATGGAAAAAATAAATGCAGTAATTACAGGAGTCGGCGGATATGTACCCGATTATATCTTGACGAATGAAGAGATATCAAGAATGGTGGATACCAACGATGAATGGATTATGACCCGTATTGGAGTAAAGGAAAGACATATCCTGAACGAAGAAGGACTGGGTACTTCGTACATGGCTCGCAAGGCTGCAAAGCAGTTGATGCAGCGTACTGGTTCTGATCCTGATGATATCGATCTGGTGATTGTAGCTACTACTACTCCTGATTATCACTTCCCTTCTACAGCTTCTATCTTATGTGATAAGCTCGGTTTAAAACATGCTTTTGCTTTTGACTTGCAGGCTGCGTGCAGCGGTTTTCTGTATCTGTTGGAAACAGGAGCTAACTTTATCCGCTCGGGAAGATATAAGAAGATCATTTTAGTAGGCGCTGATAAAATGTCGTCTATGGTAGATTACACAGAGCGTGCTACTTGTCCGATTTTCGGTGATGGTGCAGCTGCGGTTATGATGGAACCTACTACGGAAGATGTAGGTGTTATGGACGCTATCTTGAGAACAGATGGTAAGGGATTACCTTTCTTGCATATGAAAGCAGGTGGTTCTGTATGCCCTCCTTCTTATTTTACAGTGGATAACCATATGCACTTCATTTATCAGGAAGGCCGTACAGTATTCAAATATGCTGTATCGAATATGTCGGATGCGTGCGCTGCCATTGCAGAACGAAATAATCTCACCAAAGAGAATATTGACTGGATTATTCCTCACCAGGCCAATCTGCGTATTATCGATGCAGTAGCTCACCGTCTGGAGCTTCCCCATGAGAAAGTTATGATTAATATCGAGCATTATGGTAACACAAGTGCCGGTACGCTTCCGCTCTGTCTGTGGGACTTTGAGGATAAACTGAAAAAAGGCGATAACCTGATCTTTACAGCATTCGGTGCAGGGTTTACCTGGGGAGCCGTTTACGTGAAGTGGGGATACGACGGAAAAAAAAAGTAACTGTATAATTACACGGATTACGAATTACGGTTACTAACATATAAACTAAAAAAACGCATCCTACTTCGATTCGATGCGTTTTTTTGTCTCAACTAAAATACAGGAATGTGATGCATAAAGCTGGTTTTGTAAACATCGTGGGAAATCCGAACGTGGGTAAATCTACATTGATGAACGCCTTGGTGGGCGAGCGGATTTCGATTGCTACTTTCAAGGCGCAGACAACCCGTCACCGTATCATGGGAATCTATAATACGGATGATATGCAGATTGTATTCTCGGATACTCCGGGAGTGCTGAAGCCACAGTATAAGTTGCAGGAGTCTATGCTGAATTTCTCTACTTCGGCTCTGACAGATGCGGATGTGTTGCTATATGTAACAGATGTGGTTGAGACACCCGATAAGCATAATGAGTTTGTGGAGAAAGTGGCACACATGGAAATACCGGTGTTGCTCCTTATCAACAAGATTGATTTGTCGAACCAGGAGAAACTGGTGGAACTTGTGGAAGCTTGGAAAGCATTATTGCCCAATGCAGAGATTATTCCGATTTCTGCAACGGCAAAGTTCAATGTGGATTATGTGATGAAGCGGGTGAAAGAACTGTTGCCCGATTCACCGCCTTACTTTGATAAGGACCAGTGGACGGACAAGCCGGCCCGTTTCTTTGTAAACGAGATTATCCGAGAGAAAATTTTGTTGTACTATGATAAGGAGATACCTTACTCGGTAGAGGTAGTGGTGGAACAGTTTAAGGAGGATGCGAAGAAGATACATATCAGCGCTGTGATTTATGTGGAGCGCGATTCGCAGAAAGGAATTATTATCGGCAAGCAAGGTAAGGCACTGAAAAAAGTGGCTACTGAAGCACGCCGTGATTTAGAGAGGTTCTTCGGAAAAACGATTTTCCTGGAGACATTTGTGAAGGTGGATAAGGATTGGCGTAGTTCGGATAAGGAGTTACGCAATTTTGGCTATCAACTGGATTAGAGTATTCATACGACTGTGATAGTCGCAAAAACAAGAAGAGTGAACTATGGGAAATTTAGTTGCAATCGTAGGACGCCCCAATGTGGGAAAGTCTACTTTATTTAATCGCTTGACCAAAACACGTCAGGCAATTGTGAACGAAGAAGCAGGAACAACACGAGATCGCCAGTACGGTAAGTCCGAATGGCTGGGGAAAGAGTTCTCCGTGGTAGATACCGGCGGATGGGTGGTGAACTCTGACGATATCTTTGAAGAGGAAATACGCAAGCAGGTGCTGATGGCTGTGGACGAAGCAGACGTTATATTGTTTGTAGTAGATGTGATGAATGGGGTAACTGACCTCGATATGCAGGTAGCAGCCATTTTGCGCCGAACTCAAAAGCCGGTGTTGCTGATTGCCAATAAGACTGATAACGGGGAATTACAATATAATGCTCCCGAATTTTATAAGTTGGGTCTGGGTGATCCTTACTGCATCTCGGCTATGACGGGTAGCGGTACAGGAGATATGATGGACTTGATTGTGGGTACATTTAAAAAGGATACGGATGAGATTCTGGATGAGGATATTCCTCGCTTTGCTGTAGTGGGACGCCCAAATGCTGGTAAATCTTCTATTGTGAATGCTTTTATCGGAGAAGAACGTAACATTGTAACGGAGATTGCCGGTACAACACGTGACTCTATCTATACCCGTTATAATAAGTTTGGATTTGATTTCTATCTGGTAGATACTGCCGGTATCCGTAAAAAGAATAAAGTGAATGAGGATCTGGAATATTATTCTGTGATCCGCTCCATCCGTTCCATTGAGAATGCGGATGTGTGTATTCTGATGCTGGATGCTACGCGCGGTGTTGAAAGCCAGGACTTGAATATATTCTCACTGATACAGAAGAATGCCAAAGGTCTGGTGGTAGTAGTGAATAAGTGGGATTTGGTACAGGATAAGACTGTGAAAGTGATGAAGACTTTTGAAGATGCGATCCGTAGCCGTTTTGCTCCATTCGTTGACTTCCCTATCATCTTTGGTTCGGCATTGACCAAACAACGTATTCTGAAAGTGCTGGAGGAAGCACGCAGTGTATATGATAATCGTATGACGCGTATTCCGACTGCCCGTTTGAACGAGGAAATGCTGCCGCTGATTGAGGCATATCCGCCTCCTGCAACCAAAGGCAAGTATATCAAGATTAAATATATTACGCAGTTGCCGAATACACAGGTGCCTTCTTTTGTTTACTTCGCTAATCTGCCGCAGTACGTGAAAGAGCCATATAAACGTTTCTTGGAAAACAAGATGCGTGAAAAGTGGAACCTGACAGGAACTCCGATAAATATTTATATCCGTCAAAAGTAGATAAACCGATTACTGAGATATTGGTATGAAACCGCCCGATTTAGTTATAAATCAGGCGGTTTTTTTGTAGCTTATCAGGGAAATGTAAATAAAAAATAGGTTAATATGAATATAATATTTATTTTTGCTCTGACAACATAAAAAAGGATTAGATGAAACGTTACAGGTGGGTATTGGGATGCTGCTTGCTTCTCTCTATAGGTGTGCTGTGGGCAGAGGGCAAGTCAGATTTACGTGCATTACAACAAGAGGCAGCTCAAAACAGAAACCTGGATAGCTATGTCAAGGTCTGTAAACTCCTTTATCAGACAGAAGAAGATCCTGATTTACTTCTTGCATACGCCGATTCTATTCATCAACTGGCCATAGACACTGGGAAGCCGGAAATATTTATCGAATACTACATCTGGGCAAGTGAAGGTTACTTCATTAAAGGCGACTTCGAGCAGGGATACGCTCTGAAAAGGAAAGCCATTGGCTTGGCTGAAAAGGCTGGATTGAGATTTACAATAGCCCAGGCTTGCTGTGATATGGGATATTATTGTAATGCGGATGCCCGCTATGACTCTGCACGTTATTATTTTCATAAAGGGTTGCTAGCCGGTGAAGGTTTGCCGGGTGCGGAGGAGGCATGCCGCACCATATTGACGAATTACGCCAGTTCTTTTCTTTTCGAAGGGCAGACGGATTCGGCCTTAGTTTATACCATTCGTGCCAGTGAGCGCTCTGCTGCCGATAAAGATACAGCTATGTTGATTGAAAACCTGAATCAGTTGGGCACTATCTATCGTCGGAAAAAGAATCTGGAGGATTGTATCGCTAACTTTGAAGAAGCGCTCCACTTGTGTGAATTGTGTGGTAATTACAACACGGTCGCTTTTATATATGGAAATATAGCGACGGCTTATTGTGACTGGGATCGACCGGAAGATGCTATTTCCTTCTCCGAAAAGGCTTTGAAATATGCATTGAAGACGGATAATAAACGGAGGATAGGTACGTGTTATGTTAATTTGGGTGCCATCTTGGTGCGAATGGAGAAAATGCGTACAGAGGGCATTGACACATTACTGAAAGCTATTCCTTTTTTGGAGCAGGTGAATGACAGAAGGCAGCTATGTAATGCTTATAATTATTTGGTGAATGCCCACCGGTTGGATGGAAATCTGGGTATGGCGATGCAGTACTTGCAGAAGTTGGATAAATTGGCACATGAGATGCAGACTGATATAGAGCGTTTCAAGTATTACCAGGCAAAAGCTGCATTGTTGCAGGAAAGTAAGAACTATGCGGATGCTATTGTTTATTATCGCAAGATAGTTGATATGCTCCGTAGCGGATATAAAGATACGCGTGATTATGAGCATTACAAGAAATTATCGGAATGTTATCTAGCTGTGAATAATCTGTCTTTGGCTTATAACTATATGACGCAGGCTTATGTACTTCGTGATTCTGTGTTCCAGACGGAAGAGACTGACCAGTTGTCCGAATATTCCGTGAAGTATCGGACCAAAGAGAAGGAGTTGGAGCTTGTAAGTCTGAGGCGTGAACAGTTGGAACAGGAGACATATATGTTGCGTCACCGTATTATTGTAGGTTCGGTGATCTCTTTACTGGGTATTTTGTTACTGGGTTCACTTTATGCACGCCAGCGTCAGCGGGCAAGGATTGCTTTGCTGGCAAATGCAGCTTGTGAAAAAGAACGTGAATTCCTGGAACTCCAGAAAGAAACTGAACAGCGCTTAACGCGAAAATACATTGATGGTTTGGAGAGTGAACGGGAGCGTATGGCAACTGAATTGCATGATGATGTATGCAATAATTTGCTTGCGCTTGAAATGAATATTCGCACTATTTCTACTGAAGAAGGATCTGATATGGATAAGCAACTGGATTTATTGAATAATACCAGGGAAAGGTTGAGAAAACTTTCTCATGAACTGATGCCACCGGTTTTCCAGTATGCTACACTCGATGAACTGCTTGCCGACTATGTTTTGCACTTATTATTGCCGGAAGGTATGCATGCGGAATATCATTCTACGGTAGGTGTAGATTGGAATGTAGTGCCTAAATCAATCTGTTTTGAATGTTATCGCATTGTTCAGGAAGCAGTGAGCAATGCAGTGAAATATGCCGGCTCAGCCTGTATACAGGTAGGGCTAGTTCTGGAAAATAATGACCTTTCCATACTTGTAGCAGACGACGGAAAAGGGTTTGATATGAGCAAGAAAACTAAGGGTATCGGTTTACGGACTATCTGGCAGCGAGCGGAGACCATAGGTGCTGAAGTTGAACTGGTCTCTTCTCCTGGGGAAGGAACCCGTTTGAAAATTAACGTATTAATCTAATCGAACGATGGAAAAGAATGTGAAAGCGGAATTATTGGTAGTGGATGATCATAATCTGATTCTGGAAGGTATTTGTAAAGTGGTGAATAAGATGCCGGAAGTAACTGTGGCGGATGCTGTAACTTCAGGATTGCAAGCTGCAGAATTGATTGAAAGACGAGATTATGATATATATATTCTGGATGTCAGTATTCCTGATATGTCCGGATTTGAGTTGATTGCTAAAATCCGTGAAATGAATGACCTGGCAAAGATTATTGTGAATACAATGCACGAAGAAATATGGATGGCTAACAGGCTGGTACAGTGCGGAGTGAATGCTGTTATTCTGAAATCTTCGGCCTCTACGGAATTAATGGCAGCTATTCGTTGTGTGTTGAGGGGAGAAGCGTATACTTGTCCACGGTTTGCTGCTATCTCGCAGAAGCTGAATTCTGCATCGGCAGGTTTGCGGCCTAAGGATGCGCCTACCCGTAGGGAGCGTGATGTGTTGGAGGCTGTGGCTAAAGGAATGAATACCCATGAAATTGCTGATTTATTGAAAATTTCAGAGAATACTGTGGAAACATTTCGTAAAAGGCTTATTAGCAAGTTTGGAGCAAAGAATGCTATAGATATGGTGGTCAAAGCTGTTGCGCAAGGATGGATTACGCTGGAATGATTTACGGAAAATTCAGAATGTAACGGTTTTCCGTGATTTTTTATTAGTATCTTTTGGCTATCTTTGTTGCCGTAATTGAAGTTGTTCTTCATGTTTTCTCATGAAGATATAAGGGCAATCAAAGTATATCGTGAGGATATATGTCAATTCTATTAACTGGTTTTATGAGGAAAAGGACGTCCGGATGTTTTTCCGGACGTCCTATTTATAGGAGATTGCTAAATTTTAGAATCTTATCCTTCTATATTCTGAACTTCCACTTCCTTTACCTTCCGGAAGAGGTCGGATGCAAAAATAAAATCGTTGAGTTTCTTATTACTGGAAGTGAAGATGTCGTCTTTACTGCCTTCCCACTCCTTGTATCCGTCGTAGATATAGATAATTTTTTCACCGATACCCATTACAGAGTTCATGTCGTGGGTGTTGATGAGAGTAGTCATATTATATTCATGGGTGATATCGTGTACCAGCTCATCGATTACCAATGAAGTCTTTGGATCTAATCCGGAGTTCGGTTCGTCGCAGAACAGGTATTGCGGATTTAAAGCAATGGCCCGGGCAATAGCAACACGTTTTTGCATACCACCACTGATTTCACCCGGAAATTTATCTTTTGCTTCTGCCAGGTTTACGCGATCCAGACAGAACATGGCACGGCGGGTACGGTCGCGGAATGTATCGTTACTGAACATGTTTAAAGGAAACATTACATTGTCCAGCACCGTCATGGAGTCAAACAATGCCGCACTTTGGAATATCATTCCCATTTCGCGGCGCAATGCTTTCTTCTCATTCTTCCCCATGGCAAGGAAATTACGGTTGTCGTATAATAATTCACCCCGTTCCGGTGTGAGCAATCCAACGATACACTTCATCAATACGGTTTTTCCCGAACCACTCTGTCCGATGATGAGGTTGGTTTTCCCGTTTTCAAAAGTGGCATTGATATCCTTTAATACATCTCTGCCTTCAAATGATTTCCAAAGTCCTTTCAGTTCGATCATCCCATTAAGAGTTTAGTTAATATTAAGTCGGCAAATAAGATAAGTACGCTGCTACATACCACGGAGTCTGTAGAGGCCTTGCCTACCTCTATAGAGCCACCCTCGACGGTATAACCGAAAAAGGCTGATACACTGGCGATGATGAAAGCGAAGAACAATGATTTAATGATACCACACCAGATAAACCACTCTACGAACATATATTGCAAACCGTATTCCAGGTCTACTGCCGACATGATGCCACCGAACCAACACGTGGCAAAGGCTCCGATGATGCCGGCAAAGATGCTGAACGTTACCAAGAAAGGAATGGTAGTCACCATGGCGCAAATCTTGGGAAGGATCAGGTAATTAGCTGAATTGACTCCCATGATTTCCAATGCATCGATTTGTTGGGTTACTCGCATGGTTCCCAACTCAGAGGCTATATTGGAACCTACTTTTCCTGCTAATATCAGACACATGATTGAGGAAGAGAATTCCAGCAACATAATTTCACGTGTCACATAACCTACTGTCCAACGTGGCATAAAAGGGCTCTCGATGTTCAGTTTGATTTGTATGGTGATAACAGCGCCGATGAAGAACGAAATCAGCAACACAATGCCGATAGAGTTCACGCCGAGTTGCCCCATCTCATTGAGGTATTGGCGGAAGAACATACGCATACGCTCCGGGCGGGCAAAAGTACGCCCCATCAACATGATGTATCTTCCGACAGTTTTAAGTGCTTTTATCATGACTCTTAACTATTTTGTCTGCAAATATAGCCCATTTTCAGCTGATAATTGCTACATTTGCGGCAAAATGTGTGAGCTACAGGCTACAAGCTACAAGTAAAAAGAAGGTTGTGTGGTAGGTCTCTTGTAGCTCGTAGCTTTTGTAGCTTGTAACTGAAAAGAATATGGAAGAAAGCAAAATGGTGCTTCGCACCGAGGACCTGGTGAAAAAGTACGGTAAACGTACAGTAGTAAGCCATGTTTCCATAGATGTGAAGCAGGGAGAAATTGTTGGTTTGCTGGGACCTAACGGTGCCGGTAAGACGACTTCATTCTATATGACCGTGGGACTGATTACACCGAATGAGGGGCGCATCTTTTTGGATGACTTAGATATTACGAAATATCCGGTGTATAAGCGTGCGCAAACCGGTATTGGATATTTGGCGCAGGAAGCATCTGTATTCCGCCAGATGAGTGTGGAAGACAATATTGCTTCTGTGCTGGAAATGACGGATAAACCTCTGGAATATCAGAAGGAAAAACTGGAAAGCCTGATTGCGGAATTTCGTTTGCAGAAAGTGCGTAAAAATAAAGGTAACCAACTTTCGGGTGGTGAGCGCCGTCGTACGGAGATTGCCCGTTGTCTTGCTATCGACCCTAAGTTTATCATGCTCGACGAACCTTTTGCGGGAGTTGACCCGATTGCTGTGGAAGATATTCAGCAAATCGTATGGAAATTGAAGGATAAGAATATCGGTATCCTGATTACTGACCATAACGTGCAGGAAACATTAAGTATTACCGACCGTGCTTATCTGTTGTTCGAAGGGAAAATCTTGTTCCAGGGAACGCCGGAAGAGTTGGCTGAAAACAAAATCGTACGTGAAAAGTATCTGAGTAATAGCTTTGTGCTTCGTCGCAAGGATTTTATGAAATAATGATAGTGGTAAAACAAAGACCGCCTGCCCTCTTTTTTAAGAGTGAGCAGGCGGTCTTGTTTTCTTTCTCCTTTATATTAGTATTTCGGAGGTCTTGCTTCTTTAACTACCATGTTGCGGCCGAAATATTCAGCTCCGTCGAGTTCTTCAATCGCTTTAGCTGCAGCAGCTGCATCTTCCATTTCTACGAATGCGATGCCTCTGAAACGGCCTGTTTCGCGATCCTTGATGAATTTGACTTCGGTTACAGCACCGTAATCTTCCATGACCTTTTGCAGGTCTGACTCCCTAACTTTGTAGTTAAGGTTTCCTACGTAAATGTTCATAATGAAAATGTAAAATAAATAAATGAATAAAACTCTCTTAGAATAGTGACTATAATAAAAGGATTACAACAACAGAGAGTTTACAAAAGCGTTTTAATACAAACGGAAGTAAAAACCATGCAATGAAAATCTAAACAAATAGTACATCACCATTCTGCAACAAAGAAACAGAATAATTTCGGATTAGCAATATTTTCTATCTGTTTTTTTTGCTTTTTCTTTCGGATATATATATAAGTTCCTTATATGATTACTATTTGTCGGCTGTGTTTTATAAAGATAACCCTATTAATCTTAAAAGATATGCTTACCAACACCCGGGTGTCAGCACTCCCAACATCCCCATGTTGGTATTACTAACACCCGGATGTAAGTGTTACTTACACCCCCATGTTGGCAAGCCTTTCTTTAAAGAATACACCGAGGATCGTTTAATACAAATAAGCTCTCCTTCTGTTATAAAGAAATAATTCAGCTATGTTTTTTTGATAATTGAAAGAATAACGCTAATTTTGCACCCTCATTTGAGATTGGAATAAAGTATAAATCAAATAAATAATTGTCAGAATGAACGTTTCATTACAAAACATTGACAAAGTAAGCGCTCTGCTTACTGTAAAGCTTGAGAAAGCCGATTATCAGGAAAAAGTTGATAAATCATTGAAAAGTCTTCGTCAGAAAGCTCAAGTTCCGGGGTTCCGTCCGGGTATGGTTCCGATGAGCTTGGTGAAGAAAATGTATGGTAAATCTGTTATTGCCGAAGAAGTGAACAAGGCACTTTCAGAAGCTGTATATAAGTATATTCAAGATAATAATGTATCTATCCTCGGCGAACCGTTGCCAAACGAAGACAAGCAACCGGAGATCGACTTCGATACTATGGAAGAATTCGAATTCCTGTTTGATATTGCTTTGGCACCTGAATTCAAGGCTGAAGTAGACGCTAAAGATAAAGTAGACTACTATTTGATTGACGTTACCGAAGATATGGTAAACAATCAGGTGAAAGCTTATACACAACGTAACGGTAAGTACGAGAAAGTAGACGTTTACGAAGATAAGGATATGCTGAAAGGTCTGTTGGCTGAGTTGGACGAAAACGGCAATACCAAAGAAGGTGGTATCCAAGTAGAAGGTGCTGTAATGATGCCGTCTTATATGAAGAACGATGAGCAAAAAGCTATTTTCGCCAATGCAAAGGTAAACGATGTACTTGTATTCAATCCTCACACTGCATGGGAAGGTAATGCTGCCGAACTGTCTTCTCTGTTGAAGATTGACAAGGAAGAGGCTGCTGAAATGAAGTCTAACTTCAGCTATCAGGTAGAAGAGGTTACTCGTTTCGTAGAAGGAGAACTGACTCAGGAAATCTTTGACCAGGTATGTGGTAAAGACGTAGTGAAGACTGAAGAAGAATTCCGCGTTAAAATAAAAGAAGTAATTGCCAATCAGTTCGTAGCAGACAGCGATTATAAATTCCTGATTGATGTTCGTAAGATGTTGATGGAAAAGGTTGGTAAACTGGAATTCCCGGATGCATTGCTGAAACGCATCATGCGCATGAACAACCAGGATAAAGACGAAAAGTTCGTTGATGACAACTATGATAAGAGCATTGAAGAACTGACATGGCACCTGATCAAGGAACAGTTGGTGAAGGCAAATGATATTAAAGTTGAACAGGAAGATGTAGTCAATATGGCTAAGGAAGCTACTCGTGCTCAGTTTGCACAATATGGTATGATGAGCGTTCCCGAAGATCTTCTGGAAAACTATGCAAAGGAAATGCTGAAGAAGAAAGAAAGTGTGGAAGGTTTGGTGAACCGCGTTGTTGAAACCAAATTGGCTTCTGCTTTGAAGTCTCAGGTGAAGCTGAATAACAAAACAATTTCTGCAGAAGAATTCAACAAGATGTTTGAATAAGCTTTTTTATTCTGAAAACAGTTTAAAAACATTAAGAAACACAGAGTTTTATAGTATATAACTCTGTGTTTTTTTGTGTCTCTGTGTTCTTTTTTGTTTCTTTGCATTTCAATTTACTAAACCTAAATAAAGAAAGTAATATGGATGATTTTAGAAAATACGCTACCAAGCATTTAGGAATGAATAGTTTGGTGTTGGACGATGTGATTAAATCACAAGCCGGGTATTTAAATCCTTATATCCTGGAAGAGCGTCAGCTTAATGTAACACAGTTGGACGTTTTCTCCCGCTTGATGATGGATCGCATCATTTTCCTTGGTACGCAAGTTGACGATTATACCGCCAATACTTTACAGGCGCAGTTACTTTATCTGGACTCGGTAGATCCGGGTAAAGATATCTCTATTTATATCAATTCACCGGGTGGTTCTGTATATGCAGGATTGGGTATTTATGATACAATGCAGTTTATTACAAGTGACGTAGCAACTATCTGTACCGGTATGGCGGCAAGTATGGCTGCAGTGTTGCTGGTGGCAGGTGCTGAGGGTAAGCGTTCGGCACTGACTCATTCGCGTGTAATGATACATCAGCCGATGGGCGGTGCGCAGGGGCAGGCTTCAGATATTGAAATCACAGCCCGTGAAATACAAAAACTGAAGAAAGAACTGTATACTATCATTGCTGATCACTCTCATACTCCTTTTGATAAAGTTTGGGCAGACTCTGACCGTGACTACTGGATGACGGCACAGGAAGCCAAAGAGTATGGTATGGTAGATGAAGTGTTGATTAAAAAATAAATATGGCAGACTCAAAAAGAAACAAAGGAAGGTGTAGTTTTTGTGGGCGTATGGAAGATGAAGTCGGATTCCTGATAACAGGAATGAACGGTTTCATCTGTGATAGTTGTGCTACTCAGGCCTATGAGATTACTCAGGAGGCATTGGGTGGAGCAAAAAGAGGTGGCGCTGCAACAAAACTGAACCTGAGAGAACTTCCGAAACCTTTAGAAATAAAAGAATTCCTTGATCAATATGTCATTGGACAGGACGATGCCAAGCGTTTCCTTTCCGTGTCGGTATACAATCACTATAAGCGCCTGTTGCAAAAGGACGGCGGTGATGATGTGGAAATTGAAAAGTCCAACATTATTATGGTAGGAAGTACTGGTACGGGAAAGACCCTGCTGGCGCGTACTATTGCCAAACTGCTTCATGTTCCTTTTACGATTGTGGATGCCACGGTGCTTACCGAGGCAGGATACGTAGGTGAGGATATTGAAAGTATTCTGACTCGCCTGCTGCAGGTGGCAGATTATAATGTTCCCGAAGCAGAACAAGGCATTGTGTTCATTGATGAAATTGATAAAATAGCCCGTAAGGGTGATAATCCTTCCATCACTCGTGATGTGAGTGGAGAAGGTGTACAGCAAGGTTTACTGAAATTGTTGGAAGGCTCAGTGGTGAACGTACCGCCTCAGGGTGGACGTAAACACCCCGACCAGAAGATGATTCCGGTGAACACGAAGAATATCCTTTTCATTTGCGGCGGTGCATTCGATGGCATTGAGAAGAAAATAGCTCAACGACTGAATACGCATGTGGTGGGTTATAGTGCAGTGCGTAATACTGCGGTGATCGATAAGAGCAATATGATGCAATATATCGCTCCGCAGGATTTGAAGTCATTCGGTTTGATACCTGAAATCATCGGTCGTCTGCCGGTGTTGACTTATCTTAATCCATTGGACCGTGCTGCTTTGCGCTCCATCCTGACTGAACCCAAGAACTCTATTATCAAACAGTATGTAAAGCTGTTCGAGATGGATAAAGTGGAATTGAAGTTCGAAGATGAGGTTTTTGAATACATAGTCGATAAGGCTGTGGAATACAAATTGGGAGCCCGTGGATTGCGATCTATTGTGGAGACCATAATGATGGATGCTATGTTCGAAATCCCTTCTGAGCACAAAGATACCTTTGTTGTGACGTTGGATTACGCAAAACAACAACTTGAAAAAGCAAACATTGCAAGACTGCAAACTGCTTAAAATCAAATGATAAGGATGTGCAAAACTGACTTTTTTGTTTTTTATTGAAAAATATTCATTGGATTATGCTTGAAAATTAAGAAGTTGTTTATAACTTTGTTAGAGTTCTTATTAAAAAAGAATGGCTAAACGAGATGTTGAACAATCACTCAAAAAACAACCTAATGAATCATGGCAGGGAAGAAGATTAATTTGACAGACCAGCTGAAGAAATACTTCGGATTTGACACGTTTAAAGGGAATCAGGAAGCTATCATACAAAACCTGTTAGCAGGCAACGATACATTCGTGCTGATGCCTACAGGCGGTGGCAAATCATTATGTTACCAGTTACCTTCATTAATGATGGAAGGCACGGGTATTGTGATTTCTCCTCTGATTGCTCTAATGAAGAACCAGGTCGATGCGATGCGCAACTTCAGTGAAGAAGATGGTATTGCCCATTTTATAAACTCTTCCCTTAATAAAGGCGCGATAGATCAGGTAAAGTCTGATATCCTCAGTGGTAAGACGAAGTTGCTGTATGTGGCTCCTGAATCGCTGACGAAAGAGGAAAACGTGGAGTTTCTGAAGACAGTGAAGATATCCTTCTATGCTGTAGATGAAGCACATTGTATCTCCGAGTGGGGACATGATTTCCGTCCGGAATACCGGCGTATCCGTCCTATTATCAATGAAATCGGAAAAGCTCCGGTGATTGCTTTGACGGCGACTGCTACTCCTAAGGTGCAGCACGATATTCAGAAAAATCTGGGTATGGTGGATGCAGAGGTGTTCAAGTCTTCGTTCAATCGTCCGAACCTCTATTATGAGGTACGTCCCAAGACTAATAATATAGATAGAGATATCATCAAGTTTATCAAGAATAACTCGGAAAAATCAGGTATTATTTATTGCCTGAGCCGGAAGAAAGTAGAGGAACTTGCTGAGATTCTGCAGGCAAACGGCATCAATGCCCGCGCTTACCATGCAGGCATGGATTCTGCAACACGTACGCAAAATCAAGATGACTTCTTGATGGAGAAAATAGATGTGATTGTGGCAACCATTGCTTTCGGTATGGGTATTGATAAGCCCGATGTACGTTATGTCATTCACTATGACATTCCGAAAAGTCTGGAAGGATATTATCAGGAAACAGGACGTGCCGGAAGAGACGGGGGTGAAGGACAGTGCATTACCTTTTATACCAATAAAGACTTGCAGAAACTGGAAAAGTTCATGCAAGGCAAACCTGTAGCAGAACAGGAAATAGGCAAACAGCTTCTGTTGGAAACTGCTGCTTATGCCGAATCTTCTGTATGCCGCCGAAAGACGCTGTTGCATTACTTCGGCGAAGAGTATTTGGAAGAGAACTGTGGAAATTGTGACAACTGTTTAAACCCGAAAAAACAAGTGGAGGCTCAAGAATTATTATGTACCGTGATAGAGGCTATTCTCGCGGTGAAAGAGAATTTTAAAGCAGATTATATTATTGACATTATACAAGGACGCGAAACTACCGAAGTACAAGCGCACCTGCATGAAGATCTGGAAGCTTTCGGTTCTGGCATGGGCGAAGAGGACAAGACATGGAATGCTGTCATTCGTCAAGCGTTGATTGCCGGTTACCTGAGCAAAGATGTGGAAAATTACGGTTTGTTGAAGGTGACGGATGCCGGAAAGAAATTCCTGAAACATCCTAAGTCATTTAAGATAACCGAAGATAATGATTTCGAAGAAGTGGAAGAAGAAGCTCCGGCACGGGGAGGTGGTTCTTGCGCTGTCGATCCGGCTCTTTATTCCATGCTGAAGGATTTGCGCAAGAAGCTCTCTAAGAAGTTGGAAGTGCCGCCATACGTTATATTCCAGGATCCTTCGTTGGAAGCCATGGCTACCATTTATCCGGTGACATTGGACGAACTGCAGAATATTCCTGGCGTAGGAGCCGGTAAGGCGAAACGTTATGGTGAAGAGTTCTGTAAACTCATTAAGCGGCATTGTGAAGAGAATGAGATCGAACGTCCGGAAGATTTACGTGTCCGTACGGTTGCCAATAAGTCAAAACTGAAGGTTTCTATTATTCAGTCTATAGACCGGAAAGTGGCATTGGATGATATCGCTCTTTCCAAAGGTATCGAGTTCAGTGATTTGCTGGACGAAATAGAGGCTATCGTTTATTCCGGTACGAAATTGAATATCGACTACTTCCTGGATGAGATTATGGACGAAGACCATATGCTGGATATCTATGATTATTATAAAGAATCCACCACAGACAAAGTTGATGATGCCCTCGATGAGTTGGGAGATGATTTCACGGAAGAAGAAGTACGTTTGGTTCGCATCAAGTTCATTTCTGAAATGGCGAATTAACCCTTGGCTGTTGGTTTAAAAAAAGAAAAAAATATTGCGTGCAGATATACGGAATGGAATAAAAACCGTATATTTGCACGCAATAAATTTTAAACGCATAGCCCTATGTCATTTATTGCTGATAAGATTGTAATGGATGGATTAACTTATGACGACGTTTTGTTAATCCCCGCTTACTCTGAAGTACTCCCTAAAACTGTCGAACTCTCGACAAAGTTTTCTAAAAACATTGAGTTGAAAATTCCGTTTGTAACGGCCGCTATGGACACGGTTACTGAAGCGAAAATGGCTATTGCCATTGCACGTGAAGGTGGTATCGGCGTTATTCATAAGAATATGTCCATTGAGGAACAGGCACGTCAGGTTGCCATTGTGAAGCGCGCTGAAAATGGTATGATTTATGATCCGGTAACCATTAAGAGAGGTTCTACTGTAGGAGATGCATTGGCATTGATGGCAGAATACAGAATCGGTGGTATTCCAGTAGTAGATGATGAAAGATATTTGGTAGGAATTGTTACTAATCGTGACCTTCGCTTCGTAAGAGATATGAATAAGCATATCGATGAAGTGATGACAAAAGAAAATATCATTACTACAAATCCGACTACCGATATGGAAGCTGTTTCTCAGATTTTGCAGGAACACAGAATTGAGAAATTGCCGGTTGTGGATAAAGAAGGTAAGCTGGTAGGACTGATTACTTATAAAGATATTACGAAAGCTAAAGATAAACCGATGGCTTGCAAAGACTCTAAAGGCCGTTTGCGTGTAGCTGCCGGAGTGGGAGTAACTGCTGATACCCTCGACCGTATGCAAGCTTTGGTGGATGCCGGTGCCGATGCTATCGTTATCGATACTGCTCACGGACATTCCATCTATGTGATAGAGAAATTGAAAGAAGCAAAGAAGCGTTTCCCGAATATTGATATTGTAGTAGGTAACATTGCTACCGGAGAGGCTGCAAAGGCATTGGTAGAAGCTGGTGCTGATGGTGTGAAAGTAGGTATCGGTCCGGGGTCTATTTGTACTACTCGTGTTGTAGCAGGTGTGGGTGTTCCTCAGTTGTCTGCTGTATATGATGTTGCTAAGGCATTGAAGGGAACAGGTATTCCTTTGATTGCTGACGGTGGATTGCGTTACTCAGGAGATGTTGTGAAGGCTTTGGCTGCCGGAGGCTATAGTGTAATGATCGGTTCGCTGGTTGCCGGAACGGAAGAATCTCCGGGTGATACGATTATCTTCAATGGACGTAAATTCAAGTCGTATCGTGGTATGGGCTCGTTGGAGGCAATGGAAAATGGTTCAAAGGACCGTTATTTCCAGAGCGGAACCAATGACGTGAAAAAGTTGGTACCCGAAGGTATCGCTGCTCGTGTTCCTTATAAAGGAACTTTGTATGAAGTAATCTTCCAGTTGGTAGGTGGTCTGCGTGCTGGTATGGGTTACTGTGGTGCAGGTAATATCGAGCAGTTGCACAATGCCAAGTTTACCCGCATTACCAATGCAGGTGTACTCGAAAGTCATCCGCACGATGTAGCGATTACGAGCGAGGCTCCGAATTACAGTCGTCCCGAATAAAAGTATAGGCAAGTTAGATAAGAATACCCGGAAAGGAGCAGTTTCTTTCCGGGTATTTTAATTTCTAAAAATACATGGTCTATTCGGTATAAACAGGCCATTTGTTTGAGGTAAATAGATCATCCGTTTGAGGTAGGCAGATGATGTGTTTAAAGAAAGCCGTTGAAGGCAAACAATATAAAAGATGTTTCCCCGTTATTACATTGTTCTTTTTCAAAAGAAGATAGTTATGATAAGAAGTGGATTGATAATAATTCTCCTTTGTCTGGGATGGACAGCTTTTGCTCAGCAAGACCCTGTGCTGATGCGTATTAACGGGAAAGATATTCTCCGTTCAGAGTTTGAATATATCTATAATAAGAATAATGCTCTTTTCGGTATAGAGCGGAAAACATTGAACGAATATGTTGATTTATTTGTAAGCTTTAAGCTGAAGGTTGCTGCAGCTGAGGCTATAGGATTGGATACTACCCGTGCTTTCCGTGAAGAACTGGAAGGTTATCGTCGTCAGTTGTCAAAGACTTATTTAACAGATGGAACCGTATCAGAACTTGCCGCGCGGCAAGTATATGACAAGATGAAAGCCAATCAGCGTGCGGGACAAGTACGGGTTAGTCATATCTTTAAATCCCTGCCTCAGACAGCTACCAGTCATTTACTCCGTACTACTGAAACCCACATGGATTCTCTTTATACTGCATTACAGAACGGACAAGCGGATTTTGATGCTTGCGTACGTAACTTTTCTGATGAAAAAAAGTCTTTCTGGGTAAGTTGGCTACAGATGCCGGCTGAATTTGAAGATACGGTCTTTGAAATGAAACCGGGTGAAATATCCCGTCCTTTCTTCACTCCGCAGGGTATTCATATTGTCAAAGTACTTGAACGGAAAGATATTTTGCCTTTCGAGGATGTGAAAGATGAAATTATCCGTCGCCAGACCCGCCGTTATGGAATGGATAAGGGAACAGAATCTTTGGTAGAGAAGTTGAAAAAAGAGTATCAATACACACCGGATAAAGCGGGAATGGATGAATTGCTGGCAAAAGGGCAGACTGAAAAGAAACTTTTTACTCTTGGTGGCAGAGAATATACGGGGCAAATGTTTGCAAATTTTGCTATTGCCCATTCTCGGGGGATACAACGTCAGTTGAAAGGGTTTATCATGAAATCTGTGCTTGACTATGAATACGGTCGTTTGGAACAGAAGTATCCGGAGTTTCGTATGCTTATGCAAGAGTATCGTGATGGTATGTTGTTGTTTGAAATCAGTAACCGGGAAATATGGGAGCGCGTGCCTTCGGATGAGGTGGGAATGGCTGCTTACTTTGATAAGCATCGTTCGGATTACTATTGGAAAAAACCTCATTATAAGGGAATTGTGATACATTCTGCTACGAAACGAATAGGGAAACAGGTTCGTAAACTTTTAAAATCTTTGCCGGAAGAAGAGTGGCAGGATGCCATCCGGTTGACATTTAATGCCAAAAAACAGCAAGTACAGGCCGAACAAGGATTATTTGCTCTTGGAGATAATGTCTATGTGGATGATGAAATCTTCAAAAAAGGGGAGGCCGACCCCGTACCGTCATTTCCTTTTACCACTTTCCTGGGTGAGAAAATAAAGGGTCCTGAGAGTTATCAGGAGGTGCGTGGACTGCTTGCCGGTGATTATCAGAATTACTTGGAAGAGCGTTGGGTAGCACGATTGCGGGCAGCTTCTAAGGTTGAAATAAACCAAGAGGTTTTAAAAACCGTTAATAAGCACTGATGCAACCGATTAAACCGCTATCTTCGTAGCTTGAAATAAAGTAAATATCAATCGGTAATGCGAATAATCTTTCTGGGAATCCTATCCATCCTTTTCTGTGTGGCTTGTAGCGAGCAGCACGACCATAAAGGTAAGACGCCATTGGTGGAGCTGGACGGCAATTTCCTTTATCAGGAAGATTTGCAATCTGCACTTCCGGCAAGATTGTCGAAAGATGATAGTTTGCTGTTTGCTGAACATTATATCCGCAACTGGGTGGAAGATATCTTGCTGTACGAGAAAGCTCAAAGCAATATCCCTGATAACGGGGAAATAGAAAAATTAGTGGAGAACTATCGCAAGGCATTGATAATGCACACTTATCAACAAGCGTTGATTCATCAAAGGCTCTCGAATGAGATATCAGAAGGGGAGTTGACGGATTATTATGAAAAGAATAAAGAACTATTCAGATTGGAACGCCCGCTTATGCAAGGGTTGTTCATTAAAGTACCCCTCACTGCACCGGAACTAAACAAAGTACGTCGTTGGTATAAGACTCCTACGCAAGATGCAGTGGAGCATTTGGAGAAGTATAGTTTGCAGAATGCTGTAAAGTATGAATACTTTTATGACAAGTGGGTACCGATGGCGGATGTGTTAGATCTGATACCGCTGAAAGTTCCGGAGGTAGAGGATTATGTGAATAAGAACCGCCATATCGAATTGGAAGATACGGCGTTTCATTATTTTCTGAATGTGAGCGATTTCCGTACGGTGGGCCAACAGGAACCATATGAGTTTGCCCGTCCTAAAGTAAAAGATATGGTGTTGAATCTGAAACAAGTAGAATTTATGAGAGCTGTGAAAGATGACTTGTATCAGCAGGCAGTGAAAAGAGATAAGATTAAATATAATTAGTTTAGATACACAGAATGAAGAATTTTATGAACTTTAAGTTTGTAGTTTTATGTGCCTTGGCGCTGATGACCGGTTCTGCCGTTTACGGACAAGACAACGTGATTGACGAGGTAGTTTGGGTAGTGGGCGACGAGGCTATATTGAAGTCTGAAGTGGAAGAAGCACGTATGAGTGCTGCTTACGAAGGACGCAAGTTTGACGGCGATCCTTACTGCGTGATTCCGGAAGAAATAGCTGTGCAGAAGCTGTTTTTGCATCAGGCTGCTCTCGATAGTATCGAAGTACCTGAAAGTGAAGTTATCCAGCGTGTGGACTATATGACGAATATGTATATCGCCAATATCGGTTCGCGTGAAAAAATGGAAGAATACTTCAATAAGACATCCAGCCAGATTCGTGAGACTTTACGTGAAAATGCACGCGAAGGTCTGAAAGTGCAGAAGATGCAGCAGAAACTGGTGGGAGAGATTAAGATTACTCCGGCAGAAGTACGTCGTTACTTCAAAGACCTGCCGCAGGATAGTATCCCTTATATCCCTACCCAGGTAGAGGTGCAGATCATCACACAGCAACCAAAGATCCCTTTGGATGAGATTGAAGATGTGAAAAGAAAGCTGCGTGAATATACGGAGCGTGTGAATAAGGGGGAAAGTTTCTCTATGTTGGCACGTTTGTATTCTGACGACCGTGGTACGGCTATCAATGGTGGTGAAATGCCATTTACAGGACGTGGATACTTGGACCCCGCATTTGCAAATGTGGCTTTTAACTTGCAAGACCCTAATAAGGTTTCTAAGATTGTAGAATCTGAGTATGGTTTCCACATTATCCAGTTGATGGAAAAACGTGGTGACCGAATCAAGGTGCGTCATATTTTGCTGAAGCCTCATGTACCGGAAGAAGCATTGATGGCAGGTACTGCCCGTCTGGATTCTATTGCAGATGATATCCGTAATGGTAAGTTCTCTTTTGAGGAAGCTGCTTCTGTACTTTCGCAGGATAAAGATACACGCAACAACCACGGTTTGTTGCCTAATCCTAACAATAATACTTCTAAGTTCGAGATGCAGGAACTTCCGCCCGAGATTGCCAAAGTGGTAGATAATATGAAAGTAGGAGAAATCTCCACAGCATTTACCATGATTCCGCAAAAGACCGGTAAAGAAGAGTGTGTGATCGTGAAACTGAAAAGCCGCATCAACGGACACAAAGCTACAATTTCAGAAGACTATCAGAATCTGAAAGAAATCGTTTTGGAAAAACGCCGTGATGAAATGCTGGATAAGTGGATTCGTGAAAAGCAGAAGCATACGTACGTACGCATCAACGATAACTGGAAGAACTGTACATTCAAGTATCCGGGTTGGGTTAAAGACTGATTCCGGATGATACATTGATTCTTTTTGTATGCAGAAAAAAAATACAAGAACTAATTTTCTGAACAGGCATAGATTCCTTCTCGCAGGCTTTCTATGCCTGTTTGGTGTCTGTTTACTGAGCGCTCAGGATAAGAAAAAGGAACCTGAAAAGAAGAAAACCCGGGTCGATTTGCTTCATGCTGAAGAGGCACAGGCGGACAAAGTGTTACATCCGGATATCCAGATACTGATCCGGTCGGTGAAGTTGCGTCACGATAGCATGTATATGTATTGTGACAGTGCGTTGATCTACGAAAAGACAAATTCGGTAGAAGCGTTTGGTAATGTTCGTATGGAGCAGGGGGATACGCTTTTTATCTATGGAGATTATCTGTATTATGACGGTATGTCGCAGTTGGCAATGCTTCGTGAAAATGTCCGTATGATCAACCGAAATACTACCTTGACAACTGATAGTTTGAACTACGACCGTTTGTATAATCTGGGTTACTACTTTGAGGGCGGTACATTGACTGATGAAGAGAATGTACTGACGTCTGAGTGGGGGGAATATAGTCCGGCAACGAAAATATCTGTATTCAACCATGATGTGAAGTTGGTGAATCCGAAATTCATATTGACTTCGGATACCTTGAAATATAGCACTGCAACTAAGATAGCCACGATTCTGGGGCCTTCGGATATCGTGAGTGATAATAACCATATCTACTCTGAACGAGGATTTTATAATACTACTACTGAACAAGCTGAACTGCTGGATCGCTCCGTGTTAACTAATGAAGGTAAGAAGTTGACAGGTGACAGCATTTTCTACGATCGTGTATTAGGATACGGTGAAGCATTTGAGAATGTGCAGATGAATGATACTATCAACAAAAACATGTTGACAGGTAACTATTGTTTCTATAATGAAATAACGGGAAGCGCTCTCGCTACTCAGCGTGCTGTCGCCATTGATTATTCACAAGGTGACAGTTTGTTTATGCATGGTGATACGTTACGGTTGATTACTTATAATATAAATACGGATTCCATGTATCGTGAAATGCGTGTTTATCATAAAGTCCGTGCTTACCGTACCGATGTACAGGCTGTGTGCGACTCTTTGGTTTATAATTCAAAAGATTCTTGCATGACGATGTATACTGATCCTATTTTGTGGCACGGTGCGCAACAGGTATTAGGTGAGGAGATCAAGGCATATATGAATGACAGCACTATAGACTGGGTACATATCATTAACCAGGCTTTTACCATAGAACAGAAAGACTCTATCCATTATAATCAGGTGTCGGGTAAAGAGATGAAAGGATTCTTTGTAGCAGGAGACATGCGTCAGGTTGACGTGAACGGTAATGTGCTGGTTATCTTTTATCCGGTAGAAGAGAGAGATAGTAGTTTGATAGGACTGAATTATGCCGAAGGTAGCTTCTTGCGTATGTTGCTGAAGGATAGACGTATGGAGAAAGGTGCTTTTATTGGTAAAGCTAACGGTACGATGTATCCGATGGATCAGATTCCTGCGGAGAAATACAAATTGCCTACCTTTGCTTGGTTTGATTATATTCGTCCGCGAAATAAGGAAGATATATTTGAATGGAGGGGAAAGAAGGCTGGTCAGCAAATGCAGAAATCAGACCGGAAACCTTTAACTTCACCAAGGAATATGAATATTAAACGAAATAAATAAACGCTATGGGAATGTTCACTATGAGAAAGCCGCGCGGCTTTAACCATCCATACATATATGTGGATGAGCGGAAAGAGAAGTTGGCGAAAATGGAAGAGAGCGCCAAGCGTGATTTGGGGATGTTACCTGAAAAAGAGTTTTCACCGGAAGATATCCGGGGGAAGTTTGTAGAAGGAACTACTCATTTGAAGCGACGCAAGGAAAGCGGACGTAAACCGGTACATCTGGGGGTGATATTGGTTATTATTGCCTTGCTGATATACTTGTGGTATGCAATAAGTACCGGAATTATTTAATTTAATTACGAATTACAAATTACGAATTACAATGTGGCATCATGTAATCTGTTGTTATTCGTTATTTGTAATTCATAATTCATAATTTGTAATTATAATGAGCGACATTATTCATTTGCTGCCCGATTCGGTTGCCAATCAGATTGCTGCCGGAGAGGTGATTCAGCGTCCGGCATCTGTGATAAAGGAATTGGTAGAAAATGCGATTGATGCCGAAGCACAAGAAATACACGTATTAGTGACGGATGCAGGAAAAACCTGTATTCAGGTGATTGATGATGGAAAAGGTATGTCCGAAACGGATGCTCGCCTTGCCTTTGAACGCCATGCCACTTCTAAGATAAAAGAAGCAGCCGATTTGTTTGCTTTACGTACGATGGGATTTCGTGGCGAGGCATTGGCCTCTGTGGCTGCGGTAGCAGAAGTAGAATTGAAAACCCGTACGGCAAATGAAGAATTGGGCACACGGATTGTGATAGCTGGTTCTAAAGTAGAAAGTCAGGAAGCGGTATCCTGCCCTAAAGGAAGTAACTTCTCCATTAAAAACTTATTCTTTAATATTCCTGCCCGTCGTAAATTCCTGAAAGCGAATTCTACGGAACTTAGCAATATCCTTACAGAATTTGAACGCATCGCTTTGGTACATCCCGAAGTGGCATTCTATCTATATAGCAATGATACCGAACTGTTTAATTTGCCGGTTATGCCGCTTCGGCAACGTATTCTTGCTGTGTTTGGCAAAAAGCTGAACCAGTATTTGCTATCGGTGGATGTGGATACCACCATGGTGAAGGTATCGGGCTTTGTAGCCAAGCCGGAGACGGCACGAAAGAAAGGTGCTCATCAGTACTTCTTTGTGAATGGCCGTTATATGCGTCATCCATATTTCCATAAAGCAGTGATGGATGCTTATGAACAGCTGATTCCGGCTGGTGAGCAGATCTCTTACTTTATCTATTTTGAGGTAGATCCGGCAAATATAGATGTGAATATACATCCTACAAAGACGGAAATCAAATTTGAAAATGAACAAGCGATTTGGCAGATACTTTCTGCGTCTGTTAAAGAATCATTGGGCAAGTTTAATGCCATACCGTCTATCGATTTTGATACCGAAGGTATGCCTGATATTCCGGCATTTGATCAGACACGCCCGATAGAACCGCCGAAAGTGCATTATAATTCAGACTTCAATCCGTTTAAAACTTCTTCTGCCTCTTCTTATAGCGGTGGCAACTATTCCCGTCCGAAAGTAGACTGGGAAGGATTGTATGATGGGCTGGAAAAAGCCAGCAAAATGAATGCTCCGATGGAAGAAGAACCGTTTGTAGATGAAACAGATTGGGCTTCTGCATCGGTATCGACTGATATGTCTGAAGAACGTACACCATATATACCGGAAACGCAGGCTTCTTCTTCCTTATCTGCACCGTTGTATGCTAATGAGCCGGCAGTGGAAAAGGGAGCGCAGCATTTCCAATTCAAGGGACGTTTTATTCTGACTTCGGTGAAGTCCGGCTTGATGTTGATAGACCAACACAGGGCACATATCCGGGTATTGTTTGAACGTTATATGAATCAGATCAGTCAGAAGCAGGGAGTATC
The DNA here is from genome assembly GCF_003471885.1 of Bacteroides sp. AM16-24. Taxonomy (NCBI): domain Bacteria; kingdom Pseudomonadati; phylum Bacteroidota; class Bacteroidia; order Bacteroidales; family Bacteroidaceae; genus Bacteroides; species Bacteroides sp. AM16-24. The sequence continues at coordinate 149,071 of NZ_QRKI01000014.1, read as the reverse complement.
TCAGGGCGTCCTGTTTCCGGAAATCGTACAGTTGCCGGCTTCGGAAGCTGCTGTGTTGGAAAGCATTATGGAAGACTTCTCGGCAGTTGGATTTGAATTAACCCCGTTGGGCGGTGGCAGTTATGCTATCAATGGTATTCCGTCTGGCATTGAAGGGCTGAATCCTGTGGAATTGGTGCGCAATATGGTACATACTGCCATGGAAAAAGGAAATGATGTAAAAGAAGAAGTGCAAACCATATTGGCTTTGACGCTGGCAAAGGCTGCGGCAATCGTTTATGGACAAGTGCTGAGCAATGAAGAAATGGCTAATTTGGTAGATAGCCTGTTTGCTTGCCCTACTCCAAACTATACACCGGATGGACGTACCGTATTGTCAACTATAAAAGAAGAGGATATTGAGAAATTATTCTCGCGATAAAGATTAAAGGTAATAACAAAAAATAATCTCTTTCAAAAACCTTTTAGTGGGGATGGTGTTATTTAGTCAGTTATAATAATGAATTTAAATTAACCACTTAACTATTTAGGTATATGAAAAAGATTCTAATGTTGCTGGCTTTGGCCGGTCTGACTTCTGCCGCCTGGGCGCAGAACAGTACAAGTGAAGTTGTAGAGTATGAAGTAATCCAGGTACAGGATAAGTATCAGGTGATAACGAATCCTTTCTGGAGCAATTGGTTCTTCTCTATTGGCGGTGGTGCCGAAGCTACATTTGGTGATAACGATTCAGCCGGAAGTTTTGGCAAACGTATTAGTCCGACACTGAATGTTTCCGTCGGTAAATGGTTTACCCCTGGTTTAGGATTGCGTTTGCAATATAGCGGTCTTCAAGCAAGAGGTTTCACATATGATGCAGGAGCAGATTATGTAAAAGGCACTCAGATGAAAGACGGTTATTATAAACAGCGTTTTGATTATATGAACCTCCATGCTGATGTGATGTTCAATCTGAATGCGCTTTTCGGTGGTTACAATCAGCATCGTGTTTATGAAATTATTCCTTATGTCGGTGCCGGTTTTACCCACAACTATTCAAAACCTCATCGCGAGGCATTGTCTGTGAATGCAGGTATCATCAATAAATTCCGTATTTCGAATGCATTCGATATTAATCTGGAATTAAGTGCAATGGGCGTTGAAGATAAATTCGATGGTGAAGTTGGTGGCGATCATGGATATGATGGCGTACTGAGTGCTACAGTCGGTTTGACTTACCGTTTCCCTGCCCGTGGTTTCCGTCGTCCGATGCCGCAGTTGATTTCTCAAATCGAGTTGGCTGCTATGCAAGATAAGTTGGCCGCAATGGGTGCGCAGAATGCACAGTTGAAGAATGCTTTGATACAGGCTCAAAACCAACCGGTAGCCGAAGTTACAGAAACAGAAGTAATCGTTCCGGATCCGGATATCGCACCGCGTACTGTATTCTTCACAATCGGTTCTGCTGAACTGTCTCCGCGTGAAATCATGAACCTGTCATATCTGGCAGAACAGATGAAGCAGTTCCCGAATGCAACTTACACCGTGAATGGTTATGCAGACTCTGCAACCGGTACTCCGGCATTCAACAAAGAGTTGAGTTTGAAACGTGCACAAGCTGTTAAAGATGCACTGGTTAAGAATTACGGTATTGCTGCCGACCGCTTGAATATTGAAGCCGGTGGTGGTGTAGACAAATTTGGTCAGCCAATTCTGAACCGTGTGGTATTAGTGAAATCTGCCAATTAATAGTTCTTTCATAAGCAAGGAAACGCCCTGCCTTCTCGTTAATCTATGGGAGGCAGGGCGTTTCTCTATTTGATAATAGTGCGGGAATTATTCTGCACTGAATTTCTTCACCTGTTCAGCTATCAGTTCCGCATCGTCGAAATAGTTTATCTTCATCGCTTTGCGTACATCGTCCAGTGTGGCAGCAGCAACTTCGCGTGCCGCATCACAGCCTTTCTTCAGCATCTCATAGATGGCAGGTATATCTTTCTCAAACTCTTTACGGCGGTTGCGAATCGGTTCCAGTGTCTCCTGCATGATGGAGTTCAGGAATCCTTTCACCTTCATATCACCCAGACCGCCACGCTGATAATGCGCTTTCAGTTCATCGAGATTCGGATAGTCGGGCAGGTAAAGACCGAAGTGTTCGGGACGGCAGAAGGCATCCAGATAGGTGAAGACAGGATTGCCCTCTACTTTACCCGGGTCTTGTACACGCAAGTGATCGGGATCGGTGTACATGCTCTTCACTTTTTTCTGTATTTCGTCGGCAGAGTCGGAAAGGTAGATACAGTTACCCAGGCTCTTGCTCATTTTGGCTTTTCCGTCTGTTCCGGGAAGGCGCAGACAAGCGGCATTGTCGGGCAGAAGGATTTCCGGTTCAACCAGCGTTTCACCATAGATATAGTTGAAGCGACGAACGATTTCGCGGGCTTGCTCCAGCATTGGCTCCTGGTCTTCACCTACAGGGACAGTTGTTGCCTTGAAAGCTGTGATATCTGCTGCCTGGCTAATGGGGTAGGTGAAGAAACCCACGGGAATGCTGGCATCGAAGTTGCGTAGTTGGATTTCGGCTTTCACAGTAGGATTGCGTTGCAGGCGGCTCACAGTTACCATATTCATGAAGTAAAAGCTCAACTCGCATAATTCGGCAATTTGTGATTGGATGAAGATGGTGCTTTTCTCCGGATCCAGTCCGCATGCCAGATAGTCAAGGGCCACTTCGATGACGTTCTGGCGTACTTTTTCCGGATTGTCCACATTGTCTGTTAATGCTTGTGCATCAGCAATGAAGACAAATATCTTGTCATATAAACCGGAGTTTTGCAACTCTACTCTTCTTCTCAATGAGCCTACATAGTGTCCTATGTGCAGGCGTCCTGTTGGGCGGTCGCCCGTGAGGATGATTTTCTCTTTAGTCATATCTATGATTTTCTTTGTTTTTTCTTTCGTGAATTTTAATATGACTGCAAAGATACCGATATTTATCGAAACCTCAAGGAAAAGCTGTTTCTTTCCGCTTCACATAGAGCTTATGCGAACCTCGTCCGTTGGTGCTAATGCCTGTTTCCGGCATTTCCCTCCAGTGCTTCAGTTCCTTGGCGGCGGTGTTTCGCAGCAAACCGGTTAGTTGGCAATAGTCATTCACTCTCATATAAGGATGTTCTTCCAGATATTTTTGTGCCAGTTGTAACCGTTGTTCCGGCGTGTATTTTGAGGATGAGCGGTTGGGCTTTATCTCCGAGCGGTTTAATATGCAGCGTCTTCCGGTTTCCTCGATGAATTGCTTGTCGGCACGGAAATTAATATTCTGTACGCAGATGCTCATCGCATTTCGTCGCTGTCCCTTTTTCTCGCCCGATTCCCGTTCTTTGCCTTTGCGCAATCCCAGTGCTGGCGTGAAGATGCCCAGTCCGTCTACCTTTACCGAATTGCCTTGTGCCATTTGGTAGGCAATTTCTTGTGTGAGCGAGTGTACCAATCCGATGATGTCTCCCGGGGTGAAGGTACTGGCATAATTAATGTTGCTCGCAATGTATTCCAGATTTACTTGGTTCCATAACTTCATGCGTGGAAAGAGGATTCGTTTGCCCTCTTCATTTGGCAGGTTCGACTCCTGCATTTCATATTCAGCCATTGTATTTTAATGCTATTAATGATGTTCGTGCTAACAGTTAATGATAAATGAAGACTCTCCTTAACTTTGAGGTGCCTTCTCTTTAGGGATGGAGATACCTGTGATTAGGAAGAAAAGTTATATTCAGGCTGGAGATAAATATCTTTAAGTTGAAGATGCTTATGTTCAGTTTGAAGATATAGATCTTCAGTGCAAAGATAAAGTTTAAAACCGGAGTGAGAAAGTTTTGTAGTAGGTTTATTGTGTTTTTGTGGTAAGGAGAGTGTGACTTTATAATAAAGCTAATTTCATGGGCTATAATTTGTTTATTATTGAAATAAGTCGTTACTTTGCACAAATTTTAAAGCAACGATGCAACAACACGGGAAAAGAGATACATATAATCTGCATTCGAATGAATTTCATTCGTTAGTCGATGATTTCTCTTTCTCTGAGAAGATATTGTTAGTTCTTTGGTAATGCGTTAATCCTTTGTTGGGTAACGCATTTTTTTTTGTGCCCGAATGTATAGAAAGAAACTTAATAGACAACAAGAGAATATATGGAAAAGAATTTGAAGAAAGTGTTGGTCTTGGGCTCAGGTGCACTCAAGATCGGTCAGGCCGGGGAGTTCGACTATTCCGGTTCGCAAGCATTGAAAGCTTTGCGTGAAGAAGGTATCAGTTCAGTATTGGTAAACCCGAACATTGCGACTATCCAGACTTCGGAAGGTATCGCAGATAAGGTTTATTTCCTGCCTGTAACTACTTATTTCGTAGAAGAAATCATCAAGAAGGAACAACCTGATGGTATCCTGTTGGCTTTCGGTGGTCAGACTGCCTTGAACTGCGGTGCTGAGTTGTACACAAGTGGTATCCTGAACAAATATGGTGTACGCGTATTGGGTACTTCGGTAGAAGCTATCATGTATACGGAAGACCGTGACCTCTTCGTGAAGAAACTGGACGAGATCGAGATGAAGACTCCTGTCAGCCAGGCTGTAGAGAGCATGGAAGATGCTATTGCGGCTGCTGAACGCATTGGCTTCCCGGTTATGGTTCGATCTGCTTACGCACTGGGTGGTTTGGGCAGCGGTATCTGTCAGGATAAGGAAGAGTTCCTGAAACTGGCTGAAAGCTCCTTCGCTTTCTCTAAACAAATTCTGGTAGAAGAGTCTCTGAAAGGTTGGAAAGAAATTGAGTTTGAGGTAATCCGTGATGCAAATGACCACTGCTTTACAGTGGCAAGCATGGAAAACTTCGACCCGCTGGGTATCCATACGGGAGAGTCTATCGTAGTAGCTCCGACTTGTTCACTGACTGACGAACAGGTGAAGATGTTGCAAGACCTCTCTACAAAGTGTATCCGTCACTTGGGTATCGTGGGCGAATGTAACATTCAGTATGCATTCAATGCTGAAACAAACGACTACCGTGTGATCGAGGTAAATGCTCGTCTGTCCCGTTCTTCTGCTTTGGCTTCTAAGGCTACAGGATATCCGTTGGCATTCGTTGCCGCTAAGATTGCATTGGGCTATACGCTCGACCAGATTGGTGAAATGGGAACTCCGAACTCTGCATACGTGGCTCCGCAACTGGATTACCTGATTTGTAAAATCCCTCGTTGGGACTTGACGAAGTTCGTTGGTGTATCTCGCGAAATCGGTTCCAGCATGAAGTCTGTTGGTGAAATCATGTCTATCGGACGCTCTTTCGAAGAAATTATCCAGAAGGGGTTGCGTATGATCGGTCAAGGTATGCATGGATTTGTAGGCAACGACCTGCACTTTGATGATCTGGACCGCGAACTTTCACGTCCTACGGACTTGCGTGTGTTCGCTATTGCTGAAGCTTTGGAAAATGGCTATACAATAGACCGTATCTTCGACCTGACGAAGATCGATCCCTGGTTCCTTGGCAAATTGAAGAACATTGTTGACTATAAGTTGAAACTTTCTCAATATAATAAGGTGGAAGATATTCCGGCAGATGTATTGCGTCAAGCAAAAGTGCTGGGCTTCTCTGACTTCCAGATTGCACGTTTTGTACTCGATCCGCAAGGTAATATGGAGAAGGAAAACCTGATGGTGCGTGCCCGTCGTAAAGAGTTGGGTATTCTGCCGGCAGTGAAGCGTATCAATACCGTAGCTTCCGAGCATCCGGAACTGACTAACTACCTGTACATGACATATGCCGTTGAAGGGTATGATGTGAACTATTATAAGAATGAAAAATCAGTAGTTGTACTGGGTTCCGGTGCTTACCGTATCGGTTCTTCCGTAGAGTTCGACTGGTGTTCGGTAAATGCAGTGCAGACAGCACGCAAGTTGGGTTATAAGTCTATTATGATCAATTACAACCCCGAAACTGTATCTACTGACTACGATATGTGCGACCGTCTTTACTTCGACGAACTTTCTTTCGAACGTGTACTCGATGTTATCGACTTGGAACAGCCTCGTGGTGTAATTGTATCTGTAGGCGGACAGATTCCGAACAATCTGGCAATGAAGCTGCACCGTCAGTCAGTACCCATCTTGGGAACTTCTCCTATCTCTATCGACCGTGCTGAAAACCGTAACAAGTTCTCTGCAATGCTCGACCAACTGGGTATTGACCAGCCGGCTTGGCAGGAACTTACCAGTCTGGAAGATGTGAAAGGTTTCGTAGAAAAGGTCGGTTATCCGGTATTGGTTCGTCCGTCTTATGTGCTTTCGGGTGCTGCGATGAACGTATGCTATGATGAAGAAGAATTGGAAAACTTCTTGAAGATGGCTGCTGAGGTATCAAAGGAATATCCGGTAGTAATCTCTCAATTCTTGCAGAATACAAAAGAAATCGAATTTGATGCTGTAGCACAGAATGGTGAAGTGGTGGAATATGCTATTTCCGAGCATGTGGAATTTGCGGGTGTGCACTCTGGTGATGCTACGTTGGTATTCCCGGCACAGAAGATTTACTTTGCTACGGCACGTCGCATTAAGAAGATCAGCCGTCAGATTGCGAAGGAACTCAATATCTCCGGTCCGTTCAACATCCAGTTCCTGGCACGTAACAATGAAGTGAAGGTTATCGAGTGTAACCTTCGTGCTTCCCGTAGCTTCCCGTTTGTTTCTAAAGTGCTGAAACGCAATTTTATAGAAACTGCTACCCGTATCATGCTGGATGCTCCTTATACACGTCCTGATAAATCAGCATTCGATATTGATTGGATCGGTGTGAAAGCTTCTCAGTTCTCCTTCTCTCGTTTGCACAAGGCAGACCCGGTACTGGGTGTGGATATGTCTTCTACGGGTGAAGTTGGTTGTATTGGTGATGACTTCTCAGAAGCATTGCTGAGTGCAATGATTGCTACAGGTTTCCAGATACCTCAAAAAGGTGTTATGTTCTCTTCCGGTGCAATGAAATCAAAAGTAGATTTGTTGGAGTCCAGTCGTGTACTTTTCGATAAAGGCTACAAGATTTATGCAACGGCAGGTACGGCTGCGTTCTTAAATGCTCATGGTGTATCTACCGAAGCCGTTTACTGGCCGGATGAACGCCCTGATGCTGAGAACAACGTAATGAAGATGATAGCTGAACACAAGTTCGACTTGATCGTTAACATTCCGAAGAATCATACGAAGCGTGAATTGACGAACGGTTACCGTATTCGTCGTGGTGCTATCGACCATAACATTCCGTTGATTACGAATGCTCGTCTGGCAAGTGCCTTTATCGAAGCATTCTGCGAATTGAAGCTGGAAGATATTGCTATCAAGAGTTGGCAAGAATATAAGTAATCAGGTATTTACCTGAAGTTAAAAAAAGAGATGCTAAATTGGCATCTCTTTTTTTTATGCTTATCTTTGTGGGTAAGATAAGGTTTAGTTATTGTTTAACCAGAATGCGTTCTTAAACCATGAAAAAAATCCCCCATTTCTTTATTGTTTTAGTTTGTATATTGGCTGCTGTACAATTAAAGGCAGCAGATGATTTCCTTCCTCAATCCAAATGGATTGGTAGTGAACATTGTCAAAGTACTCCGAATACCTGGCTTTGTTTTCGTAAAACGGTGCATCTGCCCGGCGTTCCGGGTGAGATGATTGCAAATATCGCTGTGGATTCTAAGTATTGGCTATGGATTAACGGCAAGATGGTGGTGTTTGAAGGCGGATTGAAACGGGGGCCTGCTCCCGGAGCGACTTATTATGATCAGGTGGATATTGCCCCTTATCTGGAGAAGGGGGAGAATACCATTGCTCTGCTGGTGTGGCATTTCGGGAAAAACGGATTCAGTCATGTGAATAGTGGAACGGCAGCTTTGTTGTTTTGTGCCCAAGGGGCAAATTTATCCATTGTCAGTGATAAGAGCTGGCAATGTAGTGTGTATCGGGCTTATCAGAATACAGAAGCCCCATTCCCCAATTATCGTTTATCCGAAAGTAATATCCGCTTTGATGCCCGTAAGGAATTGGCAGGTTGGAATATGCCGGATTTCAGTGGAAAGCTGGGAGCATCTATCGAAATTGTGGCTCCGAACGAAATGCCGTTTGGAAAATTGGTAGCCCGTCCCATTCCGATGTGGAAGAATGGTGGGTTAACGGATTATCCGGAAGTAGTCAAAAATGAAAAAGGGGATACTATTCGGTGCCGTTTGCCCTATAATTGTCAGATAACTCCTTATCTGCATGTAAAGGCTCCTGCCGGATTGGTGGTTGGCATGCTGACCGATAATTATACGGGAGGAAGTGCTAATAATGTGAGAGCTGAATACATTACTCGTGAGGGTGAGCAGGAATATGAAAGTTTCGGCTGGATGAATGGTCATGAGGTGCTTTATGTTGTTCCTGCCGGCGTGGAAGTGCTGGGCGTTAAATACCGGGAAACGGGTTATAATGCGGATATGAAAGGTTCTTTCGCATGCGATGATGATTTCTATAATGAATTGTGGAAGCGAAGTGCGCGTACTTTATATATTACCATGCGCGATAATTACATGGACTGTCCTGATCGTGAGCGTGCTCAATGGTGGGGAGATGAAGTAAACGAGTTGGGTGAAGCTTTCTATGTACTTGATCCGCGCGGTTGGCAGTTGGCCGCAAAAGGTATCTATGAATTGATGAACTGGCAACGTCCGGAAGGCGTTATTGCTTCTCCTGTTCCATCGTTGAACTGGTGTAAGGAACTTCCTTTGCAGATGCTTGCGTCTGTAGGCTGGTATGGATTCTACACGCAAGCGTTCTATAGTGACGATTATTCTTTTGTTCCGCATATTTACGACGGCCTGAAGAAGTATTTGCATGAAGTCTGGCAGGTTGATGGCCAAGGTATGCCTGTGGTTCGTCAGGGTGATTGGAGTTGGGGCGATTGGGGAACGGATGTTGATATGGAGGTTCTTACTACCTGTTGGTATTATCTGGCTCTTAAGGCTGAAAAAGAGTTTGCCCTTCATCTGCGTAAACTGTATGATGCCAATCAGATCGGTGAAATGATGAAACGTATCTCTGCGGTTTTTGACGCCCGCTATTGGAATGGTAAGGCTTATCGTTCCAAATTGCATAATGGGGAGACGGATGACCGTGCGCAGGCAATGGCTGTAGTGAGTGGATTGGCACCGGTCGGTAGATATAAAGCTTTGCTAAAGGTTTTCAAGAAGGAATATCATGCCAGTCCTTATATGGAAAAGTATGTAATGGAAGCCTTGTTTATGATGGGCGAACCGGAGTTTGCATTGAAACGTATGCGCGACCGTTATGCTAAAATGATGTCATATCCTTATACCACCTTATTTGAAGGGTGGGGGATAGGCGCCGAAGGTTTTGGTGGAGGCACTATAAATCATGCATGGAGTGGTGGTCCGCTGACTATATTGAGTCAAAAACTGTGTGGAATAGAACCACTTGCTCCCGGATTTAAGCAATTCCGTGTTGCTCCGCAACTGGGTTCGTTGAATAAAGCTTCGGCGGTGGTGCCTACTCTTTATGGTGACATCAGGGTTGATATAAGGCAGCAAGATCATAAACTCGGTATTCAAGTGGTTGTTCCGCAAGGCACCACGGCAGTAGTGGCATTGCCTGGCAGTAAGGAAAAAGTGCTTTCACCGGGTACTCATATTCTTCCGTAAGGCGAAGAATCGGTTTATAGCGATTATGTTGGTGAAATGTCTCAGAAAAAAGTTACTTATTTAAAATGCTGAAATTCAATAAGTATATATCTTTCTGTATAAATTTCTTAGAAAATAGTTCGCAATTGTTTTGGTAATATCAAAATAAGCTGTACCTTTGCATCGCTTTTGAAACGAAAGTGTATGGGCGTTTAGCTCAGCTGGTTCAGAGCATCTGCCTTACAAGCAGAGGGTCGGCGGTTCGAATCCGTCAACGCCCACTAAAAAAAACAAGCACTTTCGGTCCAAAAGGGCGTTTAGCTCAGCTGGTTCAGAGCATCTGCCTTACAAGCAGAGGGTCGGCGGTTCGAATCCGTCAACGCCCACTAAAAAAAACAAGCACTTTCGGTCCAAAAGGGCGTTTAGCTCAGCTGGTTCAGAGCATCTGCCTTACAAGCAGAGGGTCGGCGGTTCGAATCCGTCAACGCCCACAGATGTAAAATTATTAAATAGCCTTGCAAGTTCTTGCAGGGCTATTTTTTTATCTGTTAACGTCCTTTCTTAACTTTCTTATCTCTTTATGGCTTGTTACTCAGAAAAAAACGCTAATTTTGCGGCTCGATAATTATCAAAATACGACGTATGGAACTTGATTTACTTACAGCTATCTCTCCGATTGATGGTCGATATAGAGGAAAAACGGATGCCTTGGCGGCTTATTTCTCGGAGTTTGCCTTGGTGAAATACCGCGTGCAAGTGGAAGTGGAATACTTCATCACCTTGTGCGAGCTGCCTTTGCCGCAGTTGAAAGGCGTAGACAAAAGTGTATTTGAAACTTTAAGAAATATCTATCGTAACTTCTCAGAAGCTGATGCACAGCGTATCAAGGATATTGAGAGTGTGACAAACCACGACGTGAAAGCCGTGGAATATTTCCTGAAGGAGGAGTTTGATAAGATGGGTGGAATGGATGACTATAAAGAGTTTATTCATTTCGGACTGACTTCACAGGATATCAATAATACTTCTGTGCCTCTGTCTATCAAGGAAGCTCTGGAGCAGGTATACTATCCGCAGATAGAGGAATTGATAGCGCAGCTTCGCACGTATGCGGAAGACTGGGCTGCTATTCCTATGCTTGCTAAGACACATGGTCAGCCGGCTTCTCCTACCCGTTTAGGGAAGGAGGTAATGGTGTTCGTTTATCGTCTTGAACGCCAATTGACTACATTAAAGGCTTGCCCCATTACTGCTAAGTTTGGCGGTGCTACCGGAAATTACAATGCACATCATGTTGCCTATCCGGAGTTTGACTGGAAAGCATTCGGCAACAAATTCGTTGCTGAAAAGCTGGGATTGGAACGCGAAGAGTATACTACGCAGATCTCCAATTATGATAATCTTTCCGCTATCTTTGATGCAATGAAACGCATTAATACAGTGATGATCGATATGAACCGTGACTTCTGGCAATATATTTCCATGGAATATTTCAAGCAGAAGATCAAAGCTGGTGAAGTGGGATCCAGTGCTATGCCGCACAAGGTGAATCCGATTGACTTTGAAAATGCGGAAGGTAACTTGGGTATAGCTACTGCAATTCTGGAACATCTGGCTGTGAAATTGCCGGTATCTCGTTTGCAACGCGACCTGACTGATTCTACTGTATTGCGTAATGTAGGCGTTCCGTTTGGACATATCGTGATTGCCATTCAAAGTTCGTTGAAGGGGTTGCGTAAGTTGTTGCTGAATGAAACTGCTATTTATCGTGATTTGGATAATTGCTGGAGCGTGGTAGCTGAGGCTATTCAGACTATCCTGCGCCGTGAAGCATATCCGCATCCGTATGAGGCATTGAAAGCATTGACCCGTACCAACCAGGCTATTACGGAAGCTTCCATAAAAGAATTTATCGAAGGGTTGAATGTAAGCGAAGAGATTAAGAAAGAATTGCGCGTCATTACTCCCCATACATATACAGGTATTTAAAGCAGAGCAAGAAAGAATAGCCGGATAATGAAGCCAACATTTTAAATCCGGTGATTGTTAATATAGTATACATATATAATATAAGGTATAAAAGTGATAATAGAATGGCCGTGAGGCCAACGTTTAATTTTATTCGAATAAAACAATGAGTACAGAAAACGAAACTTGGCGTGACGATTCTTCCAATGAGGAGAATTCAGGCAACAGATTTGACAGAGAAAACAATTACAGCCGTCCGTCTTACAACCGTGAAGGTGGTGACCGACCTTATCGTCCGCGTTTTAACAGCGAGAGTGGTGATCGTTCACAGCGTGCTTACAGCAGTGATCGCCCGTATCGCCCGCGCTTTAATCCTAATGCCGAAGGTGGTGAACGTCCACAACGTTCATATGGTGACCGTCCGTCTTACAACCGTGAAGGTGGCGACCGTCCTTATCGTCCGCGTTATAACAGCGAAGGTGGCGATCGTCCGCAACGCCCATCCTATGGAAATAACAGTGGTGGTGATCGTCCTTACCGTCCTCGCTATAACAGTGAAGGTGGCGACCGTCCTCAGCGTCCTTCTTATGGTGACCGTCCTCAGCGCCCACGTTTTAATAGTGGTGATGGTGGACAGCGTTCCTATAACAATGACCGTCCTTATCGTCCACGCTACAATAGTGGTGATGGTGGCGACCGTCCTCAGCGTCCTTATGGAAGTTCCTCTTATGGTGGTTCTTCTTATGGCGATCGTCCTCAACGTCCGCGTTTTAATCCCAATGGTGGTGGAAGACCGGGTGGATATGGCCGCCCTCAACAACGCCGTACACCGGATTATGATCCGAATGCAAAGTATAGCCGTAAGAAGCAGATAGAATATAAGGAGCAGTTTACTGATCCTAATGAACCGATCCGTTTGAATAAGTTCTTGGCTAATGCAGGTGTTTGCTCTCGTCGTGAGGCAGATGAATTCATCACAGCAGGTGTGGTTTCTGTAAACGGAGCAGTGGTTACAGAGCTCGGAACCAAGATCAAACGCGGTGACGAAGTGAAATTCCACGATCAGCCGGTAAGTATCGAACGTAAGATCTATATCTTGCTGAATAAGCCGAAAGATACTGTAACTACCTCGGATGATCCGCAGGCACGCCGCACGGTAATGGATTTGGTGAAAGGTGCTTGTGATGAACGTATTTATCCGGTAGGTCGTCTGGACCGCAATACTACAGGTGTATTGCTACTGACGAATGACGGTGATTTGGCTTCTAAGTTGACTCATCCGAAGTTCCTGAAGAAGAAGATTTATCACGTACATACAGATAAGAATGTGACAAAAGCTGATATGGATCAGATTGCAGCTGGTATTCAGTTGGATGATGGTGAAATCCATGCAGATGCTATCAGTTATACGGACGATGTTAGACGGGATGAAGTGGGCATTGAAATCCACTCAGGTAAGAACCGTATTGTTCGTCGTATATTTGAGTCACTGGGCTACAAGGTAGTGAAACTCGACCGCGTATTCTTTGCCGGACTGACTAAGAAGGGCTTGCGTCGTGGCGAATGGCGCTATTTGAGCGAACAGGAAGTAAACTACCTGCGCATGGGCTCTTTTGAGTAATTATATAATATAGGTTTAACACAAATTTATGGAAAAGATTAGTAGAACAAAGATTGTTGACGTATTGAAGCGCGAAGATTTTGGCGCTATGGTCAACGTGAAAGGCTGGGTTCGTACCCGCAGAGGTAGTAAACAAGTTAATTTTATCGCCCTGAATGACGGTTCTACAATAAATAATGTGCAGGTTGTGGTAGATTTGGCAAACTTTGATGAAGAGATGCTGAAAGACATTACTACCGGTGCTTGTCTGAGCGTGAATGGTGAACTGACGGAATCTGTAGGTTCCGGCCAGAAAGCTGAGATTCAAGCTCGTGAAATTGAAGTTCTGGGAACTTGTGATAATACATATCCTTTGCAAAAGAAAGGCCATACACTGGAGTTTCTGCGTGAGATTGCTCACTTGCGTCCCCGTACGAATACTTTTGGTGCAGTGTTCCGCATTCGTCATAACATGGCGATAGCTATCCATACTTTTTTCCATCAGAAAGGTTTCGTCTATTTCCATACACCTATCATCACGGCTTCTGACTGTGAAGGTGCCGGACAAATGTTCCAGGTAACAACGAAGAACCTCTATGATTTGAAGAAGGATGAAGCCGGTTCTATCATTTATGATGACGACTTCTTTGGTAAGCAGGCCAGTCTGACGGTTTCCGGACAGCTGGAAGGTGAACTTGCTGCTACGGCATTGGGAGCTATTTATACGTTTGGTCCTACATTCCGTGCAGAAAACTCCAATACTCCACGCCATTTGGCTGAGTTCTGGATGGTAGAACCGGAAGTTGCGTTCAATGACATTACGGACAACATGGATCTGGCAGAAGAGTTTATCAAGTTCTGTGTGAAGTGGGCTTTGGATAACTGCGCTGATGATGTGAAGTTCCTCAACGATATGTTCGACAAAGGTTTGATTGAACGTCTGCAAAGTGTATTGAAGGAATCTTTCGTACGTTTGCCTTATACGGACGGTATTAAGATACTGGAAGAGGCTGTTGCTAAAGGTCGTAAGTTCGAATTCCCGGTATACTGGGGTGTAGACCTAGCTTCTGAGCACGAACGTTATCTCGTGGAAGAACACTTCAAACGTCCGGTTATCCTGACTGACTATCCGAAGGAAATCAAAGCGTTCTACATGAAGCAGAACGAAGATGGTAAAACGGTACGTGCAATGGACGTATTGTTCCCGAAGATTGGTGAGATTATTGGTGGTTCCGAGCGCGAAGCGGATTACAACAAGTTGTTGACGCGTATTGACGAAATGCATATACCTATGAAGGATATGTGGTGGTATCTCGATACCCGTAAGTTCGGTACGTGTCCTCACTCAGGTTTTGGTCTGGGCTTTGAGCGTTTGCTTCTGTTCGTGACGGGTATGGCGAATATTCGTGATGTGATACCTTTCCCGCGTACACCGCGTAATGCAGAGTTTTAACTCATAAATAAACAGATGAAGTAGCCCGCACAATCTTGGTTGTGCGGGCTCTTTTTTTATAGATAAATTGTTATAATATCAAAATAAATACTTATATTTGTGACAGTCAGATGCCAATACGTTAACCCAATATATACGAACATGAAGAAGAAGTATTTCATTACCATGTTGGCAGCGGTGCTGCTGGCGGTAACAGGAGCGATGGCACAAAAAAAAGCGAGTTTCAAACCTGCAGATTTGAAAGGCATCTGGCAGTTGTGTCACTATGTATCTGAAATTCCGGATGTTCCCGGTGCTTTGAAGCCCAGTAACACGTTTAAGGTGTTGAGCGACGACGGGCGTATCGTCAATTTTACTCTTATTCCCGGCAAAGATGCTATAATCACCGGATATGGTACCTATACCCAACTGACGGATAATAGCTATCGGGAAAGTATTGAGAAAAACATTCACCTGCCCATGCTGGATAATAAAGATAATATTCTGGAGTTTGAGATGGGAGAGGGTGGACTTATGCATCTGAAGTATTTTATTTCTAAAGATTTGAACGGCAACGAACTGAACTGCTGGTATCATGAAACCTGGAAACGGGTAATGATGCCACTTGCATTCCCTGAAGACATTGTCCGTTAAAGCGGGTTGTCCTAATATGATAAGCAGTGTTACGATGCATAACAAGTAATCTTGTGCATCGTAACACTGCTTGTTTTGTGTCCTAACATTGCTTGTGATTGATAGTTAGCTTCTTTAAAAAAAAGAAGAAAACGTTTGCCAGTTTTGGGAAAATCCGTACCTTTGCAAGCCGATTATTATCTAATAAGGATAAGCGATTAATTCAGAGCGAGTTAATCTACCTTTGTCCGGGGTAGCTAATCCGTAATGAAGATTTTTTTAGTAGTAACATTTAAAAAACAAATCAAGAGTGGATACTTTAAGTTACAAGACCATTTCTGCAAACAAAGCTACGGTAACCAAAGAATGGGTTATTGTTGACGCTACAGACCAAGTATTGGGTCGTCTGGGCGCAAAAGTTGCGAAACTGTTGAGAGGAAAGTATAAACCAAACTTTACTCCTCACGTAGATTGCGGTGATAATGTAATCATTATCAATGCCGACAAAGTTAAAATGACAGGTAATAAGTGGACTGACAAAGTGTATTTGTCATACACAGGTTATCCCGGTGGTCAGAGAGAAATGACTCCTGCTCGTCTGCAGGCTAAACCGAACGGTGATGACAGACTGTTGAGAAAAGTAGTAAAGGGTATGTTGCCTAAGAACAAATTGGGCGCTAAATTGCTGAGTAATATGTACGTATATGCCGGCAGCGAGCACAAACATGACGCTCAGAACCCGAAATCAATTGATATAAACTTACTTAAATAATAGATATGGAAGTAGTAAATGCATTAGGCAGACGTAAAAGTGCAATTGCACGCATTTTCGTAACCGAAGGTACAGGAAAGATTACTATTAACAAGAGAGACCTTGCAGAGTACTTTCCATCAACTATTCTTCAGTATGTAGTAAAACAACCGCTGAGCAAGCTGGGTGTTGCTGAAAAATATGATATTAAAGTAAATCTTTGCGGTGGTGGTTTCACCGGTCAGTCTCAGGCTTTGCGTTTGGCTATTGCCCGCGCATTGGTGAAGATGAATGCTGAAGACAAAGCTGCTCTTCGCGCTGAAGGCTTCATGACTCGTGACCCGCGTTCTGTTGAACGTAAGAAACCGGGACAACCGAAAGCTCGTAGAAGATTCCAGTTCAGTAAACGTTAAGAGTTGCAGAAACGTTGGGGCGGACAAGTTGCTTAATTCTCAACTTTTATCTCTCAACTCTCAACTGAAAGAGCGTTTAGTATCTAAACTACCGGGACTCTGGAATGATAGACTACCCGGCGGTTGGTTTAGAAAAAACAAAAAAGAAAGTAAACGATTTAAAGAAAAAACAAGATGTCAAGAACAAATTTTGATACATTATTGGAAGCCGGTTGCCACTTTGGTCACCTCAAAAGAAAGTGGAATCCTGCAATGGCTCCTTATATTTTCATGGAACGCAATGGTATCCATATCATTGACCTCCACAAGACAGTTGCTAAAGTAGACGAAGCTGCTGAAGCTTTGAAGCAAATTGCTAAATCAGGAAAGAAAGTCCTGTTCGTTGCTACTAAAAAACAAGCTAAACAAGTGGTTGCTGATAAAGCTGCCTCTGTAAATATGCCTTATGTAATCGAGCGTTGGCCGGGCGGTATGTTGACTAACTTCCCTACTATCCGCAAGGCTGTTAAGAAGATGGCTACCATCGACAAATTGACAAATGACGGTACGTACTCTAATCTGTCTAAGAGAGAAATCCTGCAGATTTCACGTCAACGTGCTAAGCTGGACAAGACTTTGGGTTCTATTGCTGACCTGACTCGTCTGCCGTCTGCACTGTTCGTTATCGATGTTATGAAAGAAAACATCGCAGTTCGCGAAGCTAACCGTTTGGGTATCCCCGTATTCGGTATCGTTGATACGAACTCTGATCCTTCTAACATTGATTTCGTTATCCCGGCTAATGATGATGCTACTAAATCAGTAGAAGTAATTCTGGATGCTTGCTGCGCCGCTATGCAGGAAGGTTTGGAAGAAAGAAAAGCTGAAAAAGTAGACATGGAAGCAGCTGGTGAAGCTCCTGCCAATAAAGGCAAGAAGAAAGCTACAAAAGCAAGACTCGACAAATCTGACGAGGAAGCAATCAATGCAGCTAAGGCTGCTGCTTTCCTGAAGGAAGACGAAGAGGCTTAATCATACTTGAATGGTAAGATGGTAAAATGATAAGATGATAATGTCGTCTTACCATCCTATCATCTTACCATTCTATCATTTTGAATATTAATTATAAAAAGAAAATATATTATGGCTGTAACAATGGCTGATATTACCAAACTCCGTAAAATGACCGGAGCAGGTATGATGGACTGCAAGAATGCGTTGACGGAAGCTGAAGGCGATTTCGACAAGGCAATGGAAATAATCCGTAAGAAGGGACAGGCTGTTGCCGCTAAGCGTTCAGACCGTGAAGCTTCTGAAGGTTGTGTTCTGGCTAAGACTACCGGTAACTTTGCCGTTATCATTGCTTTGAAGTGTGAAACTGACTTCGTGGCTCAGAATGCTGATTTTATAAAATTGACTCAAGATATTCTGGATCTTGCTGTAGCTAACAACTGCAAGACTTTGGATGAGGTAAAAGCATTGCCGATGGGTAACGGTACTGTACAGGATGCAGTGACTGACCGTAGCGGTATTACAGGTGAGAAGATGGAGCTTGACGGCTATTTGACTGTAGAGGGTGCAAGCACTGTCGTTTACAATCACATGAATAGAAACGGTCTTTGCACGATCGCTGCTTTCAACAAAGAAGTTAACGAACAGTTGGCTAAGGAAGTGGCTATGCAGATTGCAGCTATGAATCCTCTTGCAATTGATGAGGACGGCGTTTCTGAAGATGTGAAGCAGAAAGAGATTGAAGTTGCTATCGAAAAGACAAAAGCAGAACAGGTACAGAAAGCTGTTGAGGCTGCTTTGAAGAAAGCAAATATCAATCCGGCTCACGTGGACAGCGAAGACCACATGGAAAGCAACATGGCTAAAGGTTGGATTACAGCTGAAGATGTAGCAAAAGCAAAAAAAATCATTGCTACTGTTTCTGCTGAAAAGGCTGCACACCTGCCTGAACAAATGATCCAGAACATCGCTAAAGGTCGTCTGGCTAAGTTCTTGAAAGAAGTTTGCTTGCTGAATCAGGAAAATATTATGGATTCTAAGAAGACTGTAAGAGAAGTGTTGGCAGCAGCTGACCCTGAATTGAAGATTGTAGATTTCAAGCGTTTCACTTTGAAAGCTGAATAATTCAACTCAATATATATATAGAAAACGACCGCACGGGAATTTCCGTTGCGGTCGTTTTTTTATGCATATTTGCTTCTTTTAGAAGAAGTGATATACTTACTGATAGACCGTCTGTTTCGGTGAACCGGATTATCCGACCGGCTTAGTCTGCGTATATCCCTCCTTTTTAAGTAGTTCCAGCACTTTCTGCTTGAAATCTCCTTGTACGATGATTTCTCCGTCTTTGGCACTTCCGCCTACGCCACATTTAGACTTCAGCAATTTACCTAATTCCTTCAGGTCATTCTCCGTACCTACGAAACCTGTGACAAGTGTGACTACTTTTCCTCCTCTATTCTTGCGATCCAACTGAACACGCAATTTCTGTTGAGAAGCTTCCGGGGTAACTTGTTCCCCATTATCTTCCATTTCATAACTATAGTCCGGATTGGTAGAATAAACCACATTCAACCGTTCTTTCCAATCATTATTCTTCATATTCGTTCTGTTTTAAGAATCAAAAGTAATATTTTGCGTGGAACTTTGCAATCTTTTGAGACTTTTGTCGTCTAATAGAAAACGCTAATTAGCTTCAAGTATACGAAATATGAAAAGAATCATCTGGCTATTTCTATTGTCTTTGGTTACTCTACTATCTTTTTCGCAATCTTTCAAGGGTACTGTTACGGATACTGATGGGAAGCCGGTTCCTTATGCCGCCCTCTATCTAAGAGAAATGAAGTCAGGTTTAACTACCGATGAGCATGGGCGGTTTCAAACGAAATTATCTGCCGGACAATATACCTGTGAGGTCTCTTCTTTAGGATTCATATCCCAGACCTTTACTTTTCAAATGCTGAATCGTGATTATGAGAAGGATATAGTGCTTGCCGAACGTACCTATAGCCTGCCGGAAGTAAGCATCACCAAGGGAAATGAAGATCCCGTCTATGCAGTGATGCGCAAAGCGATAGCGCGTGCTCCTTATTATCGTACTCAGATAAAAAGCTATACAGCCGGTACATATCTGAAAGGAACCGGTAAAGGGATCGCTATTCCTGCTGTCCTGAAACTATCCAAAGAGGTGCGGAAAGATGCAAAAGAATGGCTTGGAAAGCTGTTTGTCTTGGAGCAACAGCAGATCGTGAATTTTACTGCTCCCAATATCTGGAATAATAAGGTATTAGCCAATAAAAACTCTTTTCCTGAGGAAATACAGGTGGACATGGGGATAACTACAGTTAATCTCTATACTTCTGAACTTTTCGGTAAAGTCTCTCCTTTAAACAAAAATGCCTTTTCATACTATCGTTTTAAACTTGACGCTTGTTTTGTAGAAGAAGGGCAAATGATAAATAAGATCCGTGTGATTCCCAAGAAAGATGATAACCGTTTGCTGGAAGGAGACCTGTTCATTGTAGAAGATTTGTGGTGTATATCGGCTGCTGATGTCAATGTTCGTGCTACCGGGCTGAAAGCAAAGATTAAGATCACTTGCAAGGAAGTACAGTCTTCTGTCTTTCTGCCGGTTTCTATTACTACCTCTTCTACCATCGATATAATGGGTTTCAAGGCAGAGGCTTCCTATCTGGCGGCAATACACTATAGAGAGGTAAAAACGGATATCCAGCCGGAAACCAATACGGATACAACAACAAAACCTGTAGTTACCACCACCGCAATGGTGCAGCCAAAGAAACATAAATTTGAACGTCCGGCACGGATCGGACGCAAAGATACTCAGGTTGATTCGCTTGCCGACAAGCGAGATTCTCTTTATTGGACCACTATCCGTAACGTGCCGTTGCGGTTGGAAGAAGTGCAGAGTTATCAATATAAAGAAGAAAAGATTGCTTTGAAAGATTCGTCACCCGGAGAAAAGTCCGGGAAGAAAACAGTAGTCGGGCAAGTACTGAACACCATTATGTGGGGAAAGACTTTCAGAACTTCCAATAAAAGTGCTTGGCTCACTTTACCCGGTCTTTCCGCTTATATTCCCGAATATAATTTTGTGGATGGTTTCTGGTTAGGAGTTAAGCTGAAGACGGGAGTGAAGTTGTCAGAATCCTCAACGCTTCGTTTTGTGCCTTCTTTCTACTATACTACAGCTCGTAAAAACTGGATTGGGCAAGGAGAATTGACACTGGATTATGTTCCCCGGAACCGTGGCTATTTATCCCTTTCCGGAGGTCTTATGTCTGCCGATTATAATTCGGAAAGCGGAGAATCCCGTTTGATTAATAGTATGTCCAGCTCGTTGTTCGGCCATAACCATCTGAAGCTTTATGAGAATACTTTCTTCACAGTTGACCATGCGATAGAGCCGGCTAACGGATTACTTTTTTCTTCCTCACTTTCTTGGCAACGCAGGAAGATGCTGGATAACCATATTCGTAAAAGTTGGTTCAAGAGGGATGCCGAACCGAATATTCCGGAAAACACTGCTTTCCGGCCGATGCCTGAGAATGATATCCTGAAAGCTTCTTTTGAGTTGGAGTATACTCCGGTTCACTACTATCACATGTCGCAAGGTAAGAAAGTGTATGAAGCTTCCCGTTATCCTACATTTGCCCTGAAATATGACAGAGCCTTCCCTATGAGCGGTAGCCGTTATCTGACCTCGTACCACCTGATGCAATTCTCTGCCAAACAGAAAATCGAGTTCGGCATGTTCAATCGTCTGTATTGGTCAGTGAATGCAGGCTCATTCTTTGATGCCAAGAATCTCCAGTTCCCCGACTTCAAGCATTTTGCTTCTACCCGCATACTGGTTACGGAACGTTCTTTCGATACCGGGTTTAGTTTACTGGATAACTATGCTTTGTCCACTAATACCCGCTGGACACAGGCTAATGTCTCCTGGTATACTCCATATCTGCTTTTGAAACATCTTCCTTTTCTGTCAAGAAAAGCATTTGATGAAGCATTGCATCTTCGTTCCATTGTGATATATGGTCGGCGTCCCTATACGGAGATCGGATATTCGATCGGGTTTTCCGATAGGGCACGGATAGGAGTCTTTGCCGGTTTCGATTGTCTGAAGTTCCATTCGGTGGGAGTTTCCCTTAGTTTACCGTTATCTCTCTTTGGCGATCAATAAAACTTTTGTAGAAATTATGTTAACTTTCTTCTATAGGACTATTCTTTTCAGAAAAAAACGTATTTTTGTCAACCCGTAACCGAAAGAAATGAAGAAAATGACCACGAACCAGGCAATTCAATATAAGGATAGCATGAAAGTGCCGGAGCCTACTTTGCGCAGGTTGCCGTGGTACTTGTCGAATGTTAAGCTGCTCAAGCAGCGGGGCGAACGGTACGTCTCTTCTACACAGATATCCAAAGAAATCAATATAGATGCTTCCCAGATAGCCAAGGATTTGTCGTATGTCAACATCTCCGGGCGTACGCGTGTGGGCTACGAAGTCGATACTCTGATAGCCGTATTGGAAGACTTCCTCGGATTTACCGATATGCATAAAGCATTTCTGTTTGGAGTAGGTAGCTTGGGTGGTGCATTGTTGCGCGACTCCGGTTTGAAGCATTTCGGGCTGGAAATTGTAGCGGCATTTGATGTGAACCCGGAATTGGTAGGCACTACATTGAACGGAATTCCGATCTTCCATTCCAGTGAATTCGAGCAGAAGATGCGCGAATATGATGTGAACATCGGTGTGCTGACTGTACCTATCGAGATAGCCCAATGCATTACGGACACCATGATAGCCGGTGGCATCAAAGCTGTATGGAACTTTACGCCGTTCCGTATCCGTGTGCCGGAAAATATCGTTGTTCAGAATACTTCTCTATATGCTCATTTGGCGGTGATGTTCAACCGCCTGAATTTTAACGAAATCAAATAATGAAGATTATTGCTGTCGGAATGAACTATGCACTGCACAATAAAGAGCTGGGGCATACGTTAGTTAATAAAGAGCCGGTTATCTTCATGAAGCCCGACTCGGCTATATTGAAAGACGGAAAGCCTTTCTTTATTCCCGATTTTTCGGATGAGGTTCATTACGAAACTGAGGTGGTGGTACGTATCTGCCGTTTGGGAAAAAACATTGCGCCGCGTTTTGCCAACCGTTACTATGACGCAGTGACTGTAGGCATCGACTTTACGGCACGCGACTTACAACGTAAGTTCCGTGAAGCGGGTAATCCCTGGGAACTTTGCAAAGGGTTTGACAATTCGGCAGCTATCGGAACTTTTGTTCCTTTGGAGCAGGCAGGAGGCGATTTGCAGCAGCTTGATTTCCGTCTGGAAATAGACGGAAGGGAAGTACAGCATGGCAATACTTCGGATATGCTTTTCAAAGTGGATGAGATAATTGCATACGTCAGCCGCTTTATGACGCTGAAAATTGGTGACCTGTTGTTTACGGGAACTCCCGCAGGCGTAGGCCCGGTACAGATAGGACAGCATTTACAAGGATACCTCGGAGAAGATAAGTTGCTCGACTTTTATATTCGTTGAGTCAATTTATTACGATATGTTTATCAAACGTTGCTGGTTGCTTTGTTGCTTTATTGCTTTTCTTCTTCCGGTTTCAGCGCAGGAATTCATTACGCTGAACTGGCAGGAATTGTCTTCTGCACAGACGCTTCCTGTGGTGACGCGCGAACTTCCGTTAGGGAACGACTTCCGTTCCTTTACTTATCAGGTAGAAATTGAATTTCCGGAATACCAGAAACTAAGCCGGAATGAGGTGACAGCATTAGAGATACGGCTCGACAGTTTGCGTCAGCTACCTAATGAAAATGTTGCTTTCCGGGAAGGTTTACCGGCATCTCCGCAGATAAACTCTTTCACAAAAATCTCTGCACATCATGGTTTTCTCTCCATAAGTTTTGTCCCTGTAGTTTTTCGTGAAGGAAGCTACCAACGGCTGAACTCGTTCAAGTTATCCGTGAAATCCTATCCAAAGAAAGATGGAATAGGAGAGGGAACAGCCACTCGAGGCTCGGGAACAACTTTAACCAGAGCTTCTTTAAAAGATTGCACTACTTCGCTTCTCGCTTCAGGTCGTTGGACAAAGATAGGTGTGAGAAATACCGGAGTCTTTAAAATCACGAATGCCGAATTAAAGAAGATGGGATTCTCAAGACCCGAGAAAGTCCGCGTATTTGGTTATGGTGGTTATTTGTTATCCCAGCGTTTCAATGAACATCCGGCAGCAGATTTACCCGAAGTTCCCTTGCTGCGTTTGTCAGACGGTGTGTTGTTTTATGGTCGTGGCACTGTATCCTGGAAACCGAGTTCCGATAACACTTACTTTGTTCGCGAACGTAACTTCTATTCCGATGAAGGTTATTATTTCCTGACTGACCGGGAGGATATTCCGGAAATGGAAGTCGAAGTCCTTTCTTCTTTGAAAGAACCTTCTACCAACAGGTTGACGGCCTTTAATTCCTATACTCTGCATGAAAAAGAGGTATATAGTTGGGCAAGTACCGGCAGACAACTATATGAAGATTATGATTATGCGACGGGTAACACCAAGAATTATACGTTGAGTTTGCCGGGTATCGTTCCGGAAGATTCTGTATGGCTGACCACAGTTTT
Organism: Bacteroides sp. AM16-24; assembly: GCF_003471885.1. Classification (NCBI taxonomy): domain Bacteria; kingdom Pseudomonadati; phylum Bacteroidota; class Bacteroidia; order Bacteroidales; family Bacteroidaceae; genus Bacteroides; species Bacteroides sp. AM16-24. The sequence continues at coordinate 124,926 of NZ_QRKI01000014.1, read as the reverse complement.
TGCTGCCCGTTCCATTGGAGCATCTACCTATTATTCGGTTGCAGTGAATGGTAAGGCGAGAGGAAATGCTACACTGGCATCCATATCTTCCGACAATCAATATTACACTAGAGCTACTTCTGCCTCCATAAGTACCTCCTGGCTGGGTACAGAGTCGGAGAATACTGTAGTGACCGTTACCCATACCCGCCCTTCCGGGACATCGGGGCGCCTGGATTATATTGCTTTGAACTATATCCGCTCGCTTACGCTGAATGCTGCTCCTTACCTTACTTTCCGTTCTTTGACCTCCATCAATAAAGAGACGACATTTGTACTTTCCGGTGCCACAGCTTCTACTGTTGTGTGGGATGTCACCGATCCCGCAAATATTTGCAGGATGGAAGGCAGCTTTGCAGGCGACACATATACGTTTACCATTCCCGCAGGAAAATTGCGTGAGTTCGTAGCCATCACTCCGGAAGCTTCCGGCTTTGATACGGTAGAAACAGTCGGGAATATTGCAAATCAAAATCTGCACTCTTTGGGAGCCACGGATATGATTATTATTTCTCCCGACCGGAAAGACCTGATGACACAGGCGGAACGGCTGGCACAAGCACACCGTGAAAAAGATGGCCTGTCTGTTCTTGTTCTTGCTGCTCCGCAAATCTACAATGAATTCTCTTCCGGTACACCGGATGGAACGGCTTACCGTCGTTTGATGAAGATGTTGTATGATCGTTTTCCGAATAAGGCTGAAAGTCCTAAATATTTGTTATTTTTCGGAGATTGCAGTTATGATAACCGTATGCTGACTTCCTCCTGGAAGAATTATCGGCCTGAAAACTTTTTGCTATCTTATCAATCGGAAACCTCTCTTGAGGAAACCTCTTCCTATGTAACGGACGATTATTTCGGCTTTCTCGATGATGGAGAAGGTGAAAATCTGTCAGATGCCATGCTGGATATAGGTATCGGGCGTTTCCCGGTTCGCACGGCTGCTGAGGCAAAAGCTACTGTTGATAAGACCATCGCTTATATGGAAAATAAGCATGCAGGACCGTGGAAACACACCGTTTGCTATGTGGGCGATGACGGGGATGGCAGACTGCACATGTCCCAATCTGAAATCCTGGCAAGTTATACAGAACGGAATTATCCTTCCTTCCTTGTTGAAAGAATCTATGCCGATGCTTTCCGTCGCGAATCTTCTGCTACCGGAGAAACTTATCCCGATGCAACAAAACGCCTATTGCAATTATTCGACAAAGGCATGCTGGTAGTCAACTATACAGGGCACGGAAGTACTTCCGCCTGGGCAGAGGAGAATCTGCTGAACATGGGAGATATTACCAAGATGACATCCCCACGTCTTCCTCTATGGATAACAGCTACTTGTGACTTTACCCGTTTCGACGATATCCAGACTTCCGCCGGAGAGCAGGCATTCCTGAATGCCAAAGGCGGGGCTATTGCTTTGCTCACCACTTCCCGGGTGGTATATGCTGCGCAGAATTCTATTTTAAACCAGGCTTTCCTTCGTCATATCTTTTCCCGCCCTGAAGGTAAACGCCTGCGACTGGGAGATGTTATGCGGCTTTCAAAGTGCGATGCATCTTTGGCTACTGACAAGAATAAATTGAATTTCTCTCTGATCGGCGATCCTGCCTTGACCCTGGCATATCCTGATTATCAAATCCTGGTGGATGAATTTGCCGGAGTGAATGTAGCAGAAGAAACAAACACCTATCCGCAGGTGAAAGCCGGTAGCAAGATTACTGTAAAAGGACGTATCCTGACTCCCGAAGGTGCTTTAGCAGAAGACTTTACCGGCACAGTGCATCCTACTGTACTGGATAGTAAGGAAGAAGTAACCACTCTTGATAATCGTGGTGAGGGGGCTTATACTTATACGGAGCGCAGTAAAACTCTCTTCTCAGGCAGTGATTCGGTTCGTCAGGGGCGGTTTGAGTTTACTTTCCCTGTACCGTTGGATATCAATTATTCCGATGAAGAAGGCTTATTGAGTCTTTACGCTCTGGATGCTGTTCACTCTAATGAAGCGGGCGGAGCTTTCGACCGTTTCTTGGTAGGCGGTACGGATGATGATGTTTCTTTGGCAGATACGTTAGGCCCTAAGATAACCATTTATCTGAATACGCCGGACTTCAGTTCCGGTGGACAAACCAATACTACTCCCTTGTTTGTAGCCGAGTTAGAAGATGCGGATGGTATCAATACGGTTGGCAATGGTATCGGGCATGACCTTTCGCTTAGTATAGACGGCAGTGCGGTGTCGACTTACAATCTGAATGATTATTATACTCCGGTAGCGGGAGATTATACCCGGGGTACAGTGCATTTTTCAGTGCCCGAACTTACGGAGGGGAAACATATATTGTCATTCCGTGCTTGGGATTTACTGAATAATTCTTCTACAAAGACTTTAGAGTTTGAGGTGGTTCGAGGGCTACGTCCCGGTCTCTTTTCAGTAACTTGCACACAGAGTCCTGCCCGTGAAAGTACTACATTTATTCTTTCTCACAATCGCCCCGGTTCCACACTTTCAGTCCGTATGTCCGTGTATGATTTTGCCGGGCGGGAAATGTGGACACAGATGGAGAAAGGAATATCTGAAGGACAAACCTACTATGTAGAATGGGATTTGTGTAGTAACGGTGGGCAACGCCTGGCACCGGGTGTTTATCTATATCGTGCTTCTATTGTCTCTGATGGCAGTCGTGAAAGTACGAAATCACAGAAAATCATCATCCTGTCACAATAAACAGGGGGATTCTCTGTTTAATTAGTATTAAAAAGATATTCTTCATCCGCAGATGAAGAATTAAATGATATCGTATGAAGAAATACATCTTACCATTAATCATAGCTTTCTTGTCCGTACACCTTCTTGCTCAGGACAAGAATCAGTTTAACCCTGTTAATACCGGTGTTAACTCTCTAGGGATTGCCCCTGACTCCCGTGGTGGTGGTATGGGAGATGTGGGCGCGGCTACAGATCCGGATGTGAACTCCCAATTCTGGAACCCGGCAAAGTATCCGTTTACTATCAGCCGTGCCGGAGTGGCGGTTTCATATACTCCCTGGTTGCGTAAGCTGGTGAATGATATTGACTTGGCATATCTGGCAGGGTACTATCGCATCGGAGATTATCAGGCAGTCAGCGGTTCTTTGCGCTATTTTTCTTTGGGGGAAGTACCCGTGGGATATACCGGTGACGAGAATTCTCCGGGATATACGATTAAACCTTATGAGATGGCGGTGGATATAGCTTACTCACGTATGCTTTCCGAGCGTTTCTCTGCAGCGGTTGCATTACGGTATATTTACTCCGACCTGGCATACAGGGAAGACGAAGAAGTTTCTGCCGGTTCCGCTTTTGCTGCCGACATTGCCTTCTATTATACAAATTACGTCATACTTGCCCAGCGTGAGTGCATGCTTTCTTTCGGATTGAATGCTTCTAATATCGGTACGAAGATTTCTTATGATAGCGGTAATACCAGTCAGTTCCTGCCTACTAACTTGCGTTTGGGTGCTTCTTTACTGTTCCCGATAGATGATTACAATACAATTGGAGTTAGTTTCGACGCCAATAAATATATGGTTCCCACCCGTCCTATCCGTGGAGAAGACGAGTCACAGGAAGAATATGAAGAACGTCTGGACCGTGATTATAATGATATCTCACCCATTAAGGGTATTTTCAAATCTTTCAGTGATGCTCCCGGTGGTTTCAAGGAAGAACTGCAGGAGATACAATGGTCGTTGGGATTGGAATATACCTATCACGAACAGTTCTCCATTCGTGGTGGTTACCATTGGGAACATGAGAACAAAGGAAACCGCAAGTATTTCTCTTTCGGAGCAGGTTTCAAGATGAGTGTGTTTTCACTGGATGCTGCTTACCTGGTATCTACAGCACAGAGCAATCCACTCGACCAGACACTTCGCTTCACGTTAGGTTTCGACCTTGACGGAATAAAGGACTTGTTCGGACGTCGTAGAAGATAAATCAGCTCATAACTTTATTCCTTCTTTTCAGATAAGAATTATCTTACTTCACCTTTATAAGCACACAGTTGTCTTTCATGGAAGTTCAGTTTACTCCAAATGGTAACTTTAGTAACTCCACACGGTAACTCCATTTACATGCCGTGGTAAAGACCGTTACATGCCGCGGTAAAGGTCGTTACAATAAGGGGTAAAGGCCGTTACATGCGGCAGTAAATGCTTTTACATCTTGCAGTAAACCGTCGGTAAATGCTATTGATTGATTATCAGTAAACTAACAAGAATAGAATTACAGAGCACTGAATCTTGTCTTTTTCAGTGAATACTATCCACAGACGATTGAATTCGCATAAATTAAATTTGGAGGCAAAGATAAACAGTTATATCTTTGTCTCTCAGATTCAGTCATTGATTCCTGAATAGTTGTATGGAATAGTATGAAATGAAAAAAATGATTTTAGAATCGGTGAAAGACACAGAAGATATCCATAGCCTCTTAACAATGATTCAAGAGGAAAATACATTGGCATTCAATATGTTCTATGAGATGTATTATGACCAGGTATTTCGCTATACTTACTATTTTCTGAAAGATACAGAATCTTGTCGGGAAGTAGTTGCTGATGTTTTCTTTGCTGTATGGCAATCGCGCAAAAGACTAAAGGATATAGAAAATCTGGAAGCTTATTTATTTATATCCGTAAGAAACGAGGTTACCCGTTACAATAAGAAAAATGGCAGGCAAAACCGTGTCTCATTGGATGAATTACCTGTCCAATTGGAAATCACAGAAGAAGAATCTCCTTACGATAAGATCTCTTATAAAGAAATGGAGCAGCTATTGGGAAAGATTATTGGCGAATTGCCGGAAAAATGCCGTTTGATATTTCTTATGGCTCGTCAGGAGCAATTAAAACCCAAAGAAATAGCAGAGAGACTTTGCATTTCGGAAAACACGGTGCGCGTACAAATGAAAATTGCTATAGAAAAGATTATCAAGCAAATAAAACCCTATTATCCGGACTTGACTCTTTCTCTATTATGGTCTTTCTTTTTCTCTTCTATTAGTTAAAGAATTTAAAAATATGGGATGCCTTTTAAATGAAATCCCATCAAGCCTACTCCTCAATTTAGAAACAATTAATTATGAGCGAGGAAAACAAATTTATTGATATTCTACGAAATGAATTAATTCATGACATCAGTGATCGTGAAAAAGCGATGTTAGAAGACTGGAGTCATTCTAATGATGATAATCGTAGTTTCCGCCAGTTGATTCGTGAAATGAAACTTTCTTCTGAAATCGAAAAGAAAGAAGAAGAAATGAAATCCTATATCTTGCAAGAAGTTCATAAACGGATAAACAGGAGCCGATACATCAGGCGTCTTCTAAAGATCAGCACTGTGGCCGCTTCTATTGCAATTCTATTGGGAATGACCGGCTATTTTTCATATAAAGAAGGTTTCAATCAAGTCAACAGTCAACCAATAGAGATGTCTAATCCATTCGGTATGTTATCAACAATCACTTTGCCCGATGGGAGTAAAGTCATTTTGAATGCCGGAACTACAATCACTTATCCCAATGCTTTTGTCTCAAAGAACAGGGAAGTCGAAATAAATGGAGAAGCTTTCTTTGAGGTGGCTCATGATGCCGAGCATCCTTTTATAGTGAAGGCTAATCAGATTAACGTTGAAGTATTGGGTACACAATTCAATGTAAAAGCATACGAAGAAGATGACTGGATTGAGGTTTCTTTATCAGAAGGAAAAGTTGAGGTGCAGAGTAAAGACAAGAAAAGAAGAATCTTCCTGTCTCCTGGAGAACAAGCATATTATGATAAGCACAATCATTCTTTGACTACACGTACAGTGGATATTGCCCATTATACATCGTGGAGAAACGGGATCTATTATTTCAGGGCACTTCCTTTGAAAGAAATAGTCAAACAGCTTGAACGTATTTTCAATGTAAATATTTGCATAACCTCTTCTAATATTGAGGATATTATTCTGACCGGCGACTTCTTACGAGGTGAGAATCTGGAGCAAATATTGCGTGTGATAACTGCAGATAAACGTTTAAAATACAGGATTGAAGAATATATGATCTATATAGATGAAAATAAAAGAGCTCGGAAAAGAATTTATTAACCCTAAAAAAAATGCCTATGATGAAGTGATATAGTAGTATGGAAAAAGCGAAAAATGCGCTAACATTTTTCGCTTCAGTTAAGACTAAAGTCTGTAATTGTTCATGGATTTACAAACCTAAAATCAATACAAAAATATGGATTTAAATTTAAAAAATAAACACCCTCGTCGTATTTATTATCTATTTCTTGTAATTATATTCTTTTTGGCATCTACGGAAATAGCTTATTCACAGGTAAAGAACCTATCTCTCCACTTAACAAATGTAACGTTAGAAGAAGCCTTGGTGCAGATCAAGCAAAAGGGAGAATATTCTTTATGGTATCGCAATGAGGAAATCAACCTGAAGAAAAAAGTATCCCTTGATATTAAGAATGGCAGCATCACCCAAATTTTGGATGCTCTTTTTAAAGGGGAGGATTTGGGATATATAATAGAGGATAAGCACATCGTTATTTTTAAAGCAGATGAAAAGAGTAAGGCCACTCAGCAAACAGGCAAGCGAATTACGGGTATAATTAAGGATAATACCGGAGAGCCGGTCATTGGATGTAATATCATGGAAAAAGGAACATCAAATGGTACAATCACCAGTGTGAATGGAGACTTTTCCCTGAATGTTGCGGAAAATGCGGTTCTACAGATTTCTTATATCGGATATCTTACCCAAGAGATTCCTGTAAAAAATAATCAGAATATAACAGTCACTTTGCAGGAAGATTCACAAATTCTGGACGAAGTAGTTGTTGTGGGTTATGGAGTGGCAAAGAAAAGTGACCTAACCGGATCTATTTCTCAGGTGAAAGCGGAAAGTATGCAAAACTATACTCCATCCAGTGTTGGCGATTTATTGCGCAACAGTATTCCGGGTATGAGTGTGGGATACTCTGTTTCAGCGAAGGGAAATAGTGATATGATGATTCGTGGTGACAATACGTTGACTGCCGGATCGAGCCCTCTGATTATTGTCGATGGAGTGATCTATAATGGTGATATTTCAGATATAAACCCGAATGATATTGAGAAGCTGGATATTATGAAAGATGCAAGTTCCGCTGCGGTTTATGGTTCGAGAGCCACCAATGGAGTGGTCGCTATTACAACCAAGAAAGGAAACTCTCAAAAACCTGTTGTCAACTTTAATGGAAGTATCGGTATAGCTACTACAGCGAACAGGGTAAAGCCGTATGATAAAGATGGATTTATTAAGTGGCGTTCTGATATGTTTAAGTCAGTTTATAGTGCAACTGTACCACAGACTCCTTGGAGCCCTTTTGATGATCCGCGTACGATAGATTCTCAATATTTGGATCAATGGATGGCCTACCATAGTACCACACCGGATAATCTGGTAGATGCCTGGTTGTCGGGACTGCGACTGACCGGATTGGAGATAGAGAATTACAAAGCGGGAAGAAGTATTGATTGGGAAGACTATATTTTTCATAATGGTCCGAGGCAGGATTATAACATAAGTCTTTCCGGGAAAAAAGAAGATTTTTCTTATTACTGGTCATTGGGGTATATGTCGAATGAGTCATTAGTAAAGGGAGATGAATTTTCTACCATACGTTCAAGGGTGAATATAGAGGGGAAACCTGCCCGCTTTTTGAAAGTAGGTCTGAATGCCCAATTTTCTTATCGTGACGAAAGCTCTGTTCCCGCAGATGTGGATCAGTATACCAAACTCACTCCTTACAGTTCCTTTTATGAAAGTGATGAAGAAACATTGAAATTGTATCCTAATGATGATAATCAAGCAAAACATCCTTTATTAAACTCTACATACAGGTCGCGGGAGCAGGAATATTTTACCTTTTTTCCTAAAATCTATGCCACTCTGGATTTGCCATTTGGAATTACTTATACGGTGAATTATACCACCCGGTTTGTCTTCTATCATAACAACATACATGATTCTTCTGAACACCCGGAATGGAAGTTGTTCGGAGGACGTGCTTCGCGTGAAAATTCTTTGAGAAGAGAGTGGCAAGTCGATAACATTATAAACTGGAATAAGACTTTTGCGCAAAGACATAAGGTAGATGTCACCTTACTGGCAAATGCAGAAAAATTCCGTAATGATACGGAGAAAATGAGTAACCAGAACTTTACTCCGAACGATATACTCGGATATCATGATATGGCTATAGGTAATTTGCCGGAACTTTCAAGTAATGATGAGGTCAGAACATCGAATGCTCTGATGGCCAGACTCAACTATGGTTTCATGAACAAGTATTTATTGACTTTATCGGTACGGAGGGATGGATCGTCTTTGTTCGGATATTCCAATCCTTATGCTACCTTCCCGGCCGCTGCTTTGGGATGGGTGATTTCAGAAGAAAAGTTTTTCAAAGTGAAGTTTGTTGATTATCTGAAGTTAAGAGCATCTTGGGGAATAAATGGAAACAGGGACATTACAAATTATGCAGCTCTGTCTAAAATGCTTGCTGAAAAATCATTGAATACCGATTTAAATGGAAATCCGATTACAATTCCTACTCTGGAAATAAATACAATGGGAAACAAAAAGCTTAAATGGGAAAAGACAGAGGCTTATAACCTGGCTTTGGACTTCAGACTATTTAATGGCCGTTTAAACGGAACCGTAGAAACCTATTATATGTCGACCACGGATGTATTGGTAAACAGAGAACTTCCTACCATCACCGGATACAAAAGAGTGTACGCCAATTTGGGAGAAATCAGAAACAAGGGATTCGAACTTTCTCTGAGCAGTATCAATATGAGGCAACATAATTTTGAATGGACATCCAATTTGATCTTCTCATTAAACCGGAATAAGATTATTACTATAACCGGTGAAAAGTATGATGTTTTTGATAAAGATGGTAACTTTATTGGGCAAAAAGAACCGGATGACAAGACCAATAACTGGTTTATCGGTCAGGCAAAAGATGTGATATGGGACTATAAGATTCTGGGAACCTGGAAGATCGGACAAGAAGAAGAGGCTGCCAAATGGAATCAGGCACCTGGTGACTTCAGGTTGGAGGACGTAAATGATGACGGGTTGTTGACAGATGAAGACAAGCAATTTCTGGGATATAAAACCCCACGTTTTTCGTGGACTTTGAGCAATACTTTTACGTTGTTTAATGACTTTGAATTCTCTTTTGTTCTGTATTCTCTCTGGGGGCATAAGGGGAGTTATAATTTGGCAAAACATGCAGATCATATTGAAGATCGCTGTAACTCTAGGGATATTCCTTATTGGACTCCTGAAAATCAGTTGGATGATTTTGCCAGATTGCGCTCTGCACCTGCAAAAGGAGTCGATTATTCAGTATGGTTCGATAAGTCTTATATACGTTTGGAAAATATAGCCTTAGCTTATAAAGTTCCTGCTAAGTTCTTGAAAAAGACTCCTATATCCAATCTTAAACTAACACTGAATGTAAAGAATGCAGCTATGTGGGCAAAAGACTGGAAATTCGGTGACCCCGAAGATGGAATGCGTTCACAGAGAATATTTACTTTTGGATTAAATATGACCCTTTAAGTTCTAAATTAAATTATATAGACATGAAAACCATTATGAAATATAAAACAGCGATATTGTCATTTACTGTCTGCCTGTTTAGCTCATGCGGATCAGATTTCCTTGATCCTAAGCCACTCTCTTTTTATGCTCCTGAAAATGCATTGATTGATGAGGCTGGATTACAAGCGGTATTGGATAAAGCAATGACGACTTTCAGAGGAGAATTTTGTGCCGATCAAGCGCCGTTCTGTACAAATATGAAATATTCGGATATAGCTGTAGACGGTACAACCGATAAAGCGACTCCATGGCAGGATTTGAACAATCAGATGCTTCCTGATGGAAAAAACAACGATTTGGCATATACCAAAATCGGATGGTACTGGGATAATTCTTTTATCAACATTAAAAACTGCAATACGATTATAAACAGAATCGATGAAGCTACATTCAAATCGGAAGAATCGAAGAATGCGCTATTAGGTGGAGCCTATTTTATAAGAGCCTATCGCTACTATATGAAAACCTTGCAATATGGAGATGTACCTTTGGTCTTGGATGAACTTACTGAACCCAAAGTTGACTATTACACCACCACAAAAGAATCCATCTGGCTGAAAATGATAAAGGACCTGGAGTTTGCCGTACAGCATGTTCCCGAAGCTAATAAAGTAAATGGTGGACAGGTGACCAAAGCTGCCTGTAAGCATTTGCTTGCTAAGTACTACTTGCTTGAAGGAAGATTCGATGATGCTATCCGAATTACAACCGAAGTGATAAACGGTGGAGTTCATAAACTCTGCACTGAACGGTTCGGATCAGATAAAAGCATTGCCAATAAAGATGTAGTATGGGATATGTTCCGTATTGAAAATAAAAGTCTGCCGGAAAATACTGAAGGTCTATTGTTAACTATCGATAGATATGGTATGGAAGGAAATACGAATGGTACTAATGTCATGCGTAATGCACTTCCTTATTTCGGACTGACCGGAGTTATTAAAACACCCAATGGAGCGAATGGTTTGTCGGATGCAGCTAAGAATGAAATCGGGCTTGTGGAAAAATACGGCAGAGGAATCAGTCGTATCCGTCCCACTTGGTATGCACAAAAAGGTGTATGGATTATCAACCAGGTGGAAGATTTTTCAGATTACAGGCATCGGACAGATAATGAAAACTGGATGACTATGGAAATGTTGGTCTATAACAATCCTGCGCTGAAGAAAAACGGAAATGAATGGTATGGAAAGAATCTACAATTGTATAATGATCAGGGAAACATTTTATGTAACGATACCATCAGATGCTGGTTTAGCTGGCCAAATTATAAAACCTGGTATCCCGATCCTGATCGCGTACAACCACAGGGAGGTCCGGGCGACTTCTATATTTTCCGTTTGGCTGAAACCTATTTGCTCAGGGCAGAGGCTTATGTATGGAAAGGCGAGTGGCAGAAGGCTGCCGAAGATATAAATACGATACGGAAAAGAGCCAATGCACAATATATGTATTCGGCTGCGGATGTTGAAAAGCAAAAGATAGGTGCCGTATTGGATGAAAGAGCGAGAGAACTGTACTATGAAGAACCGCGTAAAGTGGAATTAACGCGAATGGCTATTATTTATGCCCGGACAGGAATTCCTTGTTACAATGGGAAGACGTATACGATGGACAGGCTGACGGAAGATAATTTCTGGTACGACAGGGTAATAGAAGTCAGTGACTTTTATAATAAAGGTGTACGGACTCCATACGGAAACTATTTCACTTGTTCACCTTTCCATATATTCTGGCCTATTCCTTCGTATGCCATCAATACGAACTCCGGGGGAATCATCAATCAGAATAAAGGGTACCCTGGTACGGAAAAGAACATTCCTCCTTTGGTATACGAGGGTGATTAAAAAGAATAGAAGAATAAAATCAAAAATAATATGTTTTTAAATAACGATCCTATGAGATATATAACTGGAGCTGTGCTACTTTCATTAAGTTCGGGGGTACTTGCTGGAACTAAAGGAAAAGAAGAACCTGCCAAACGTCCGAATATCTTATTCGCGATAAACGATGACCAAAGTTATGCACATACCAGTTTTGCCGGTAGCCGGTTTGTAAATACACCGGGATTCGACAGAGTGGCTTCTAATGGAATCTACTTCACAAATTGTTATGGCGGCTCTCCGGGGAGTGCACCTTCCAGAAGTAGTTTGGTAACAGGGCGCCATCACTGGCAAAACAAGCAATCCGGGCAGCATGCTTCTTCCTGGATGAAAGAGCATGTTCCGTTTGTCGACCTTCTGGAAGCAAGCGGATATTACACTGGTTTTACAGGAAAAGGTGTAGACCCTTTCCAATATGCACGGAACGATCAGGATACATTATGGAGAAAAGGAAACGCTGCCGGGCATCCATTCAATAAACATAAATATGAAAAAAACATTTCTTCGGATTTGCGTACGGCCAAAGGAATTGGATTGACGAACTATTATGAGAATTTCCGTTCCTTCATGCAGCAACGTAAAGACGGACAGCCTTTTTATTTTTGGTATGGAGCTACCGAGCCTCATCGCGTCTATGAAAAGGGTTCATGGAAGCGCAATGGAAAAAGCCTCGATCAGGTAGATGTCCCCGGCTTTCTTCCCGATTCGGAAGAAGTGAGAGGAGATATGCTGGACTATGCCGTAGAAATAGAATGGGCTGATTCGCATTTGTCTAAAATGCTGGAATATCTGGATTCAATAGGTGAACTCAATAATACAATTGTTATAGTAACGGCAGATAATGGTATGCCTTTTCCCCGGGCAAAAGCCAATTGTTTTGAATATGGGGTACATGTTCCTTTCGCAGTTAGTTATCCGAAAGGTTTTCCGGGAAAACGCCGGGTAGATGATCCGATTAGCTTTGTGGATATTGCCCCTACCATTTTGGAAATAGCGGGAGTGAAACCGGATGGAATGCTTCCTATCTCAGGACGAAGCTTTATGAATATACTTAAATCGAAAAAAGAAGGAATAGTAGATCAGTCGAAAAAGTATGTGTATATGGGCCGTGAGAGGCATTCTTCTTCCCGATGGCAGAATTTAGGATATCCGCAGCGTGCTGTCCGCAACCAGGATTATCTGTTAATCTGGAACCTTAGACCGGAACGTTGGCCTGCCGGAGCTCCTCAGATGCTAAATAAGAAAACGGGCGAACTATGCCCCATGTACGGAATCGGTGAAGATGGTACCTTCCATCCCGATTGGGCATTTACTGATGTGGATGATGCACCTTCTAAGACGTTTCTGATAGAGAATCATAAGGACCCCGTTATTCGTCCTTATTTCGATCTGGCATTTAATAAACGTCCTGAGTTTGAGTTGTATTGTATTGGTAATGACCCGTTCTGCCTCGATAACCTGATAGGCAAGAAGGATTATGCTGAGATTGAAAATGAACTGAAACAAGCTTTATTAGAGGAACTGAAACGATCGGAAGATCCCCGCATAGTAGGACCTGATAAAGAAATATTTGAATCCTACATCCGGTACAGTCCGATAAGGGAATTTCCTAAACCGGACTGGGCAGAATGATTTGATTGCTGGAGGGGTGTCCTCGTTTCTAGATACCTCTCATTTCTTTATTTTCCCAAAGAGGATGTGTTTTTAACAGATCTTCTTTGGGAATTTTAATCCAACACTTTTTTAGATCTATGTCGGTTGCCTTATATAAGACGAAAAATTGCGTAATTTGTGTTCTGTCTTTATTCCCCATTTGCTTTTTTTCCGTACTTTCGTGCATCCATCCAATAAAATTAAAGAAGAACGATATGAAAATACGTGTAGGCTTTGGCTTCGATGTACACCAGTTGGTGGCAGGGCGTGAACTTTGGTTAGGCGGTATCCGCCTGGAACATGAGAAAGGATTACTCGGACATTCGGATGCCGACGTGCTGATTCATACCATTTGCGATGCCTTGCTGGGAGCCGCCAATATGCGTGATATCGGTTATCATTTTCCCGATACCGCAGGAGAGTTCAAGGATATAGACAGCAAAATATTACTGAAGAAAACCGTAGAACTGATTGCAACCAAAGGTTATTCCGTGGGCAACATTGATGCAACCATCTGTGCAGAACGCCCCAAACTGAAATCCTATATTCCTGCCATGCAGCAGACGCTTGCCAAAGTAATGGGAATAGATGAAGACGACATTTCCATCAAGGCTACTACTACGGAAAAGCTTGGTTTTACCGGTCGCGAAGAAGGTATCTCAGCTTATGCAACAGTCCTGATTACCAAAGAATAATTGATTCTGACCTGATAACTACCTAAAACTAATCACTAACATGAGGAGAATCTCTTTAACCCTTAGTCTGGCTTTTCTGACAGTTCTGTTCTGCCAGGCACAGGTTACCCCTTTAAAGTTTAACAAGAACGGAGAGTTTAAAATCGTCCAGTTTACCGACATCCATTTTCAGTATCACAATCCAGCTTCAGCCATTGCCTTGAAGCGTATCAACGAAGTGCTGGATGCCGAACGTCCCGATTTGATTGTTTTTACCGGAGATGTAGTTTATGCACCGCCTGCTGATACAGCCATGCGAGCCGTACTTGATTGTGCTTCCTCCCGTAAGATACCTTTTGTCGTGACTTTCGGTAACCATGACAACGAACAAGGCAAAACGCGTGCCGAATTATACGATATTATCCGTTCCATGCCTTACAATATCCAGCCCGACCGCGGTAGCGTTGAGTCTCCCGATTACGTCCTCACCGTGAAATCTTCGGATGGTAAGAAAGATGCCTCTGTGCTCTATTGTCTCGATTCTCATTCGTATTCCAAGTTGCCCGATGTGAAAGGGTACGACTGGCTCACGTTCGATCAGGTAAACTGGTATCGTCAACAAAGTGCAGCTTTTACCGCCAAGAATAACGGAAAGCCTTTGCCGGCTTTGGCATTCTTCCACATCCCGCTGTCCGAATACAACGAAGCGGCTTCTGATGAGAACGCCATTCTTTATGGTACACGTATGGAAAAAGCTTGTTCAGCTGCTATAAATACCGGTATGTTTGCTGCTATGAAGGAAGCAGGTGATGTAATGGGTACTTTCGTCGGACATGACCATGATAATGACTATTCAGTCATGTGGAAAGGTATCGTACTGGCTTATGGACGTTTCACAGGTGGTAATACGGAATATAACCATCTATCTAATGGTGCACGCGTAATTGTGTTGAAGGAGGGGGAACGTACCTTTACTTCCTGGATACGCCTGAAAGGTGGTGAGTTAAAAGATAAAACAGTCTATCCCGATAGCTATGTGAAAGACGACTGGCGTAAACGTCCGTTGGTTACGGAATAATACTGCAAGGAAAGTATATATTCAAATAGTTGAGGCTGAATCAAAAATCCTAGTTTGATTCAGCCTTTATATGTTATGACAATCTTATAAAGAATGATGTCATTTTGTGAAAGAGGATTACTTTACTTTTACAATAATCTGTGTGAATGATCGCGGAGCAAATGAATATGTTATTTTCTCACCGGAAGTTTTTATTTCTTCTTTCTTTATATCAACGTTCTGTTCGTTTACAGAGTTTGTAATATTTGTGTTTGCTCCTGATACAATATTGGCTGTCGCTTTTTTATCGAAAGAGCCGGTTTGAGAAAGGATATCAGCTGTAATAGCTTTGTCTTTATTACGGTTAACGACGTTGATCACTACTTCGTTCCGTGAAGGTTCGTAAGTGGATGAAACGTCCAGATAAGGAACTTCTTTATATTTATCAGTAGAATACGCTGGACTTTTTATGTATATGTCCAGTGCTTTTCCACGGCAGTTATTGGCAAAAAGATAGAGTGGGTAATAAGTGGTTTGCTTCCATAATTTATCATTGTCAACACGCATCGGAGCAATGACATTTACTAATTGTGCCATATTGGCCATCTTGACAATGTCACAAGTACGTAAGAATATATTGAGGTATTGAGCTACAATAAGAGCGT
The DNA here is from genome assembly GCF_003471885.1 of Bacteroides sp. AM16-24. Taxonomy (NCBI): domain Bacteria; kingdom Pseudomonadati; phylum Bacteroidota; class Bacteroidia; order Bacteroidales; family Bacteroidaceae; genus Bacteroides; species Bacteroides sp. AM16-24. The sequence goes on along the minus strand of NZ_QRKI01000014.1, from coordinate 109,255 downwards.
CCTGTAAATCATATATTTCCGATAGGGTATTGTCAGTACCTCCGAATGTCCGAGTCCATGCATTCCATTCGTCGAAAGCTATAAAAACATCTTTGGAAGAACGATTCTTCATTTTCGCTTCCTTTATCTGTTGTTCTACAATACGGATGTAGTTCTCTACTTCAATAGTATTTGTCAGATATGTGTAGTAATCTGAAGTGTTGTGCGAATAATGATGAAGAGAGATGTAATCGATGTAGTTATACATTTCGTCCAGTATTGTCCGGTTCCATTTATTCCAGTCGGCATCGTAATTGCTTGAACCGCTGGCTATGAGCTTGATGTCTTTATCAATCCAGCGCATTAATTTTGCTGTTTCTATTGCTATTTTAGAATAATCTTCGGGTGATTTGTGTCCCATTTGCCACGGACCGTCTACTTCATTGCCTAACCCCCAATACGTTACTTTATGCGGTTTTTCAAATCCATTTTTACAGCGAAGGTCTGAGTAGTATGTTCCTTTCTCCACATTGCAGTATTCCACCCAATTTCGTGCTTCATCCAATGAACCGGTTCCCAGATTGACACAGAAATAAGGTTCCACTTTTGCTTTGCGGGCAAATTGAATGAATTCATCTGTTCCTATCATATTACTTTCTTTACCTCCCCAAGCTAGGTCAATCCGAGTAGGGCGTTTGCTACGCTCTCCAATACCATCTTCCCAATGGTAACCTGAAACGAAATTCCCTCCGGGCCATCGTAAGATGGAAACTTTTAACTCTTTTGTCTGTTCGATGACATCTTTGCGAAAGCCATCTTCATCTGCTTGAATAGACTTCGGATCATAAATACCTCCATATATACCTTGTCCCAGATGTTCCGAAAAATTTCCGTATAGATGAGGATTAATCTGGTCAATTATGCGATCTGTGTCTATTTTTATAATTGCTCTTTCTTGAGCAATCGTATCATTGGGAAATAGAAATAAGAGAGAAGCAAATAATAAATTATAATTTTTCATAATGGTTGAATTAATAGATTTATAATAATACGGGAGTGTTGTTAACCGCTGCAAACATACATATAACACTCAAAAGTAATCATTCAAAAAATACTAGAAATCATTCAAACGCCTCAAATAACAGATTATTGATACTTAATGACGGCTTATTTTTACTTGTATTTGAATGAGGGGGATATCTTTGCATTACGATGTTGTTAACCCTCGTTAATGTTTTTATTGAACCTGTTTTATTAATCTTTAAAACTAATAAGATGATGAACGATTTCTTTAATAACAAGCTTGGCTTGTTAAAATTTATTCTCTTATCAATAGCCTTTGGAAGTTTCTTCGTATCAGAAGGCTATGCAACGACAAAGTCTGTTGCTATTACTCAACAAGAGAAAACTGTAAAAGGGAAAGTTACCGATGACAATGATGAACCTTTAATAGGGGTATCAGTACGGGTTGCCGGTACGAGTGCAGGTACTGTTACTGACTCTGATGGAATGTTTCAGTTGAATGTTGCTGGTTCCGATGTTTTGGAGTTTTCTTATGTAGGCTATAAAACTGTAAAAGTTACAGTTGGAAATAAACCATTTCTTTCTGTCATATTGAAAGAAGATCAGGAAATTCTGGATGAGATTGTTGTGGTGGGATATGGGACTAAACGTAAAGGGAGTATTGCTGCGGCAGTTACTACTATTGGTACAGAAGATATCGCCCGTACTACTTCTTCGACTGTTTCTGGAGCATTGGTTGGTAAAATAGCCGGTATCACTACCCGTCAGAAGTCGGGACAGCCGGGTAGCGGTACTTCTATTCAGATCAGAAATATGGGTACTCCTCTCTTTGTGATAGATGGTATTATAAAAGATGAGGCGCAGTTCAACAATCTGGATGTAAATGATATTGAGAACATTTCTATATTGAAAGACGGGGCTGCTGCCATCTATGGAGTAAAAGCGGCCAATGGAGTCGTACTGGTTACTACAAAAAATGGCTCTAAGAATCAAAAGGCTGCTGTAACTTTGGACTTCAATTACAGTTGGCAATCATGGACTTCTTATCCCAGAATGTTGAATGCGTATGAATGGCAATATGCTAATTATATGAAGGAGGCTAATCTGGGTACCCTGTCAGTTTCTCCGGATGTGGCTAGAGCTGAATTGGAAAAATGGCGTACGGGATATTATAATCCTGAAACCGGTGAAGACTATCGTGGATTTGATTGGAGAGATAACTATGTTAGTAATGCAGCACCGCAATCTTACATACATGCAAACCTGAGTGGCGGTGGAAATAAGACAACCTATTATTTATCAATCAGCAATATTGACCAGGATGCAGTTTTCAAGGACTATAATTTTCAGCGTACTAATATTCAGTCTAATTTCAATATTGATATCAGTGAAAAACTGAAGTTAGGTTTCCGGTTGAACGGACGTTTGGAGAATCGTACTAATCCAGCTCTTCCGGGTAGTGATGATTATGCAAATGCCCGTCAGGCGGTTTTTAATCTTCCGCCCATTTACCGTCCTTATGCAAATGATAATCCCAACTATTTGAATAATGTACCCGGTGCTTCTGGTCTTAACCTGGCTGCACTAACTATTGATAATGCAGGTAAATCAGATAACAATACTACCGTGGTACAGATTGATTGGGATATGGAGTGGAAAACACCCATTAAGGGGTTGACGGGAAAAGGCATTTTCTCCTATTGGACCTCTCAGAATAAGGTGAATAATCTGGAGAAAGGTTGGAAAGAGTATACTTATGACAGGGCTGCGGATGAGTATATTGTGGCCTATGATAAGTCAGCAGCTAATGAAACTTGGATGGAAAGATTTGATACGACTATCAAAGAATTTTCCGGGCAGTTTCTGCTAAACTATGACAATATGTTTGGTAAACATCATGTAACTGGTGTAGGTGGTTTTGAGTTTACCAAACGGGATTATCATTCGCTAAATGTACAGCAACATCCGGTTGAGAATGAGTTTATAGATCTTATTTCAACTAATGATAACAACTTGGTAAGCGAGAATAAAGCTATAACTTCTACAGCTAGCTGGGTATTCCGTGCAGGTTATGATTATGAAAACCGTTATATTCTTGATTTATCGGCCCGTTATGATGGTTCATGGAAATTCCCGAAAGGCAACCGATGGGGCTTTTTCCCCTCAGTTAGTGCGGCATGGCGTATTTCGGAAGAGAACTTTTTTAAGAATTCATCCGTAAGTAGTTGGTTCTCGAACCTGAAGTTGAGAGCGTCGTATGGTATGATGGGAGATGATAATCTGGGCGGTTTATATCCTGACTTTGCATACCTTTCCGGGTATACTTATTACAAAGGTCAGTCACTTATGCCTGATGACCCGTTCAGTTCTGTGAAAAGTAAAAAAGTAATAGGCTCGGCACCTAAGGGAATTCCTGTAACCACCATTTCATGGATGAAAATTAAATTGATGAATGTCGGTATTGACTTTGGTTTCTTTGATAATCGACTTACAGGAGAGTTTGACCTCTTTAAACGTATGCGTGATGGTATTCCGGGCACACCGAGTGATATTATGTTTCCGTTGGAGACAGGTTTGAGTGCTTTGCCTGAGAATATGAATTCTGATATGACGGTAGGATTCGATGCATTTGTGAAATGGAATGATAAAGTTGGAGATTTAAAGTATAGTGTTGGGGCTAATATAACATTTGCCCGACAGAAAAATGGTAAACGCCATGGAGAAATATTCGGTAATGCATGGGATAAATATCGTTGGGCACAATCCAATCGCTGGTCCAATGTAGTGCTCAATACAGATCAGGGTAATGCCGGAGGTGTATGGATGTGGGAAGTAATCGGTCGTTTTGAAACACAGGAACAGATTGATAGTTATCCGGTTGATCAGGACGGTCAAAACAATGCTACTGTTCGTCCAGGTGACGTAATACTTCGTGACGTCAATGGTGATGGAATTATCAATGATTTTGACGAACGTCCTCAAGCCTATGCATCGGCTGACTGGCCCTGGGATTCAAGTACATCCAATAAGAATCCGTTGATTTCAATGGGCATTAATTTAGGATTTGAATGGAAGGGGGTTGATGTGGCTGCTGACTTTGCCGGTGGTTTTAAAAATACATTTGTTGCTGACTGGGATTTGAAGTGGGGTGTAACGCGCAGCGTGAATGGATATTACTATAACAATATTGACGTATGGAGGCATGAAGATATTTTTGATCCGAAGTCTCCTTGGATTCCAGGGAAATTCCCGGCCTTGCGTGGACAGGAAAGTCATTCGGGGCGTTGGTGGAACAGTTTCTATACGAGAGAAGTTAATTACCTGCGTCTCCGTAATCTTGTAGTTGGCTATTCTTTACCCAAAAACTGGATAAGAAAGGTAGGTATGGAACAATGCCGCATATATTTCCAAGGAACCAATCTTTTCTGTCTGAGTTCGTTGCATGATTATGGTTTTGATCCTGAAATTTCAACAGTGAATGGTCAGGACTATCCGCAACATAAGGTATTGACATTAGGTGTTAACGTTAAATTTTAAAAGAAGAGCATAAATATGAAAACAAAAATATTAGTATATGCATGTGTCGCTTTGTTGAGCTTTACCTCGTGTGAAGACTGGTTGAGTCAGAACGATCCCAAAGAATTATCCGAGGATCAAGCATATTCATCTGTTGCCAGTATCAGTAGTATTGCTGCAAATTTATATGGGCGCATCAAGTTGGACCAGAACTTCGCTTCGGATAATGAATCTTATGATATATGCAGGTGGGATGAAGCTACCAGTAATAGTTATTATTGGCAATTTTCGAGTAATGTTGGTCGTACCTACCGTAATTACTATGATTATAATCTGATACGGGACATCAATATTCATATCAGGAATTTGTCAGAGAAAACCTCGCATTTGCCTGAAAATCAACGCGCTTATTTTCTCGGTGAAGCACGTTTTCTAAGAGCATTTACTTACTTCAATATGGTGAAAAATCTGGGAGGCGTACCTTTAATTACAGAAGTGTACGATTATAGTACTACTCCGATAGAATATGCTAAACCCCGTGATACAGAGGCAGCCGTATATGAGTTTGTTGCGACAGAAATGGATGAAGTGAAAGAGGCGCTTGATATTGCTCCGCAGGGAAGTAGCTTACTTACACGTGCCACTAAGGCTTCTGCATTGGCACTCAAGTCACGTGCAATGTTATATGCAGGTACTTTAGCCTATAATGAGGATAAAAGTAAAACAATGGGATTGACCTTGACAAGCGGAGCAGTCGGAATCTCTAAGAATAAAGCAACAGAATATCTGCAAAGTTGTATTGACGCCTATCTGGAGCTAAAGGAAATAGGGCGGTATTCTTTGCTAAAGGGTACTGGAAGCAGTCTGGGTGAGAACTTTAATAATGTGTTTGTATCCAAGACGAATAATCCGGAACTTATTTTCATTCGTGATTATGATGGAAGTACTGATTTCCCAAACAATTTTACAGTGTGGAATATTCCTCGTTCTCAACGTTCAACTGCTAATTTTGGTGGCCATGTGAACCCGACGTTAAACTTGGTCGAGAGTTTTGAAACTATAAATTCCGGTTTATCACAGCTGAATGCTTATGTGGGTAATGAGATTATCGAATCAATGGGAAATGAAACTTCCGCTTATAACTATGTTCTTTATGATTCTCCGATGGGTATTTTCGAAGGACGTGATCCGCGTTTGTGGGGAACCGTAATTCTGCCTGGTGCGGATTTCAGGGGAAAAGAGATTCAATTACAGGCAGGGCTGGCTGTGAAAACAGCTTCCGGTTATGATTTGAAAATGCTGGATTTAATCGAGAATGTATACGATCCGGACAAAAACTTTTATAATGGGCAGCAACTGACCAGCATTGACGGTCCTATCCGTAATAGTTATTATACCAGCCATACAGGTTTCTTGTTGCGTAAATATATAGATCCGGTTACTGGTTCCGAAGCATCAGGAAAGAGCGCAGTACCGTATATCATTTTCCGATATGGAGAGATTCTGCTTAATGCGGCTGAGGCTGCTTATTATCTTAATCAACTTGGTGTTGCTAATTATAAAGGCAGCAATACATTACAGTTGTCTTCTGATTGTCTGAATGAAGTAAGAGAACGTGCCGGAGGTACTGCTTTCCGTATTGAAAGTTCTGATTTGACACTTGCACTTTTGCAGAATGAGCGTAAGATAGAGTTGGCATTTGAGGATCATCGTTTTTATGATCTGAAGAGGTGGCGTATTGCTGATCAGATATGGTCGGGTGACTGGAATACTTCGACAGCCCGGATGACTGGCTTGTGGCCTTATAAAGTGTATGCTCCAGGACAGCCGGAAGATGGAAAGTGGCTTTTCCGAAGGGTGTATATTGAGCATCGTGGTAATGATAATGAGAAGGGATTACCTATCCGGTTCGGACAAGATATGTATTATGCAGAATATCCGATGACAGAAGGTAATCCGTATATTGAGAAGAATCCGAAACACTAAAACCTATTAATAGTAAATTGATTATGAAGAAGATTATTATATTATTATTGGCTACGATATTGTTTACTGCTTGTGAGTATGATAATTATGATGCGCCGAGCGTAACTTTCTCTGGGCAATTACTCTATAATGATAAACCATTTCTATGTGATGGTAATGATGCGCGTGATATATTTCTCTTTTTCCAGGAAGGGTTTGGTAAGGTAGACTGGGGAACGAAAATGCACACTTTGGCTGATGGTTCATACCAGCAATTGCTACATTCCGGAGAATATAAACTAACTTTAGGGAATGTAAAGTATCCGTTTGAAATAAATGAGTTTCCAGCTGGGACAGTAGGATATGATTCTATTTATTATGATCTGAAAAAGGATGTACGTCAGGATTTTCACATCACACCTTATTATGAGATATCTGATTTGGATGCAAAATTGGAAGGCATTAACATTGTTGCCAAGTTTAAGGTAAAGAAAGTTTCCGGAACGAGTAAGCCTGCTCCACGTATAGTGAAAGCTCGTATTTATTTAGGTATTAACCACTTTGTAAACAGTAAAAGTCCGGTTGTTGCCGAACAGGAAGTGGATGCTAATTTTAGCGGTGACGGAGAACTGACGGTGTCTATAGATGCGATAAAATATCGTACCGGCTATAAAGAGAATTACAGAGACAATGCTTTTTATCGTGTGGCACTTGAGTTGGAGAACATTCCTGATTATTATCTTTTCTCAGAAACGAAAGAAATTGCTGGGATTCCGGAAGAGTTTGATGATATTACGAATCAATATCTAAAGAATTATAAACAGCCGTTTAATGTTGTTTCCTATTTTCCGGATTCTCGCCGTGGCATCCTTTCAGACTGGTTAACATCTAACGCAGCCGTACAGTATACAATGTATGACGGTTGGAGTGACCGCTTGTTTATGTGTGCTGAGAACTGGGGGAATCCTACTGCCTTACAGGGGGCTGTTTATCAGACATTCACTTTGCCTGCAGGAAAATACCTGTTTATAGCTACCCGTGGTTTCAATTGGTGGGATATTGAAAATGAAGGTGGAAAAGACCGTGCTTTCTTTGTTGTAGCAAAAGGTAAAGGAATTGAATGGAAAAGTCCGAGTATTATAGCCCAGAGTGATTGTGGAGATCCTGCAAGTCGTGTTTCCATGCCACTTAATATAACTTTGGAACAAGAAACGGAAGTTAGTATGGGATATGTAGTCAATTTCCCGGGTGGAGAAACGAATGCATTATCATTTACAGCATTTACTATCTATGCAATTTAGAATATGAACAATAAAATAATGAAAATTATAGCAGTTGTTTTTTGCCTGATGCTGAATGCAGGATGTTCAGATAATGATGATTTAACAGAGGAGCCTCCAGGCCCGGTTCATAATGAAAATATTAGTATAGGTTCCGGTAATCCGGAACTTATGCTCGCCTGGAAAGAGAATACGGGTTATACAGTAACAATAGCAGGATGGGGGCAGAAATATATACCTGTCGATGAAGCGATTGTGTGTTTAGAGGTATTCCCAGTAGGTGTACAGTCGTCTAAATGGTACAGGGCAGCGTATCAGGAAGCAGAAAAACAAAATGATCGATTGGTTTGTAAAGCCAGGATAATCACGGACTCCGGTTCTGATTTTGAAGTGACAGATGTATATACGGTGGCGGAGAATGAAGATAAATTACGCTTGTCGAGAGTAGTAGATGTCATGAAAGCTTCCGGTAAGGATCATGCGTTTAACTCTTACTTTATGGTACGGAATGAAGTACAACAAGCTATTACCGGATGCGAATATTTCATACCTTCTCTCATATATAAAGATGAATCTAATTTAAGTGAATCCTCCATAGGCGCAGATTTTACTCATGATTGGATACTGGCTCGTGAGGAACGTATGGGATTACCTCTGGCCATGTTCAGAAATAAAAGTTCGGAGGTATCTGTTGCTTTGGCAGACTATAATCTAAATCCGGTTACTTTTAAGGAAGAGGTGGGAATGGATCATCTGGTAAATGCGGATATGCATTTCGGCTCATTGGGTTTTTATTTGGCAAGCCAAAGTCCTGCATTAGTATATTGCTTTCCTGGTTCTGAAGGTGAGCATACTTATGCAGACGGAGGTGGAAGTCGTGAAAGACGTTGGGCGCGTCGGAGTCATCCTGTACGGATTGGTGTAGAGCATGCCTATATGCTGGAATTGCAATTTAAGAAAGAAGTAGCTTTCCCAAAAGCGCTTGAGGAACACTGGAAAGCGACGTTCAATCTGTACAATCCTGAAGTATTGGAGGTGGATAACGAAGATGTAATGAATTACGGCTTGGAGGTTTTAGATCGTTATTGGCTGAAAGATAATGATGCCCCCGGTTTTCCTTTCTCCGTACATCTTCCAAGTGGGGAAGTGAATGAGATTTCTTATTCTATGGGATTTGTGGGGATGCAGATTCCTTGCGCATATTATCTTTACCGGAAAGGCTTGGAAACCAATAATCCCATCTATACGGATAAAGGAGAGCAGATACTTGATTTCTGGGCGGAGAACAGTTCGGCACCTAATGGGATGCCACGGATATGGTGGGATATATCTCCTTGGAATTTCTTTCGTAATCATAATGACTTACGTAATATGCAAGGTGGATTGGAGGCTATGATTTTAGCATGGTCGCATGCTGAAAAACATTTTCCCGGAAGTAAAACTAATTGGTTGGATTATTGCCGGCGGTCAGCTGACTGGATGGTGAGCCGACAACATGCTGATGGTAGCTGGGACAAAGCTTTTGACAATGGCGGGACTTCTATAGATTCGGGTAAACTACTTACTTCCAATCTGATTCGTTTTCTTACTTACATGTATATAGTTACTAAGGAAGAATGCTATAAGACAGCTGCTGTTAAAGCCGGAGAATTTTGCTATCGCGAGATTCATGAACCCTATAAATATGTGGGAAGTGTAATTGATAATCCGTATGTAAAAGACCGTGAGTCCGGGCAAAAGATTATTGAGGCTTTCCTTTGTTTGTACGATTTAACCAAAGATAAAAAATGGCTTGAAGGAGCATCCCAAGCGGCTTATTACACTGTAACCTATATGTATGCCTGGAATATTCCGGCGGCTGGAGGAAATAACCTCATGGCTTGGGATAGCAAAAAGACTACTGTTGGAATTACAATCATTTCCACCGGACATTCCGGAGCAGATTGTGGACTTTCATATAATTCTTTTGAATACCTGAGACTCTATGTTTTGATAGGCGATGAGTATTTCCTGCATATTGCCCGGCTATTGGAGAAAAATACGAAACAGACTATGGATTATGATGGTACGTTGGGGTATGCTTATCGAGGATTGCAGACGGAAGCCTTAAGATTGGTCACCCGTTGGGGAGATGGAGTAAATTTGTGGCTACCCTGGGTTACTGCATCTGCTTTAGATCCATTGTTCAAGATACGGGATGCTTATGGAGATATGGATATAGAACGTATAGGAACAGAATCTTTATCTACATTGAGACAGAAAGATGCGGTATATGCTGCACATCAGGGAATAATATATTAATTCAGGAGCTTATGGAAAAAGATGGAAGAATAAGAAAGGTTGTATTCCGGATACTGATGATATCAGGATTTTGTCTATTGGGCATATCCTGCCATTATCATGCCATGATCGGGAAAAGTGATTTGAAAACTATTTCTCAGGAATGTATAGAAGAAAGTGGTACAGAGAAAATCATTAAAAATGGTGATTATTCCCTTATACTAAGAGAAGGGGATGAAGGTTTTGCTGTATTTTTACAGAATGGTAAAGGGATAGTGGGAAGCCAAGAACTGCCTGCATGGATCACTGTCCGGGGAAGTGATACTTTACCAACGGGGGAATATATCGAAACTGATTATAAGCAACCTTATTATCAGGTCATAAGAAAGAAATATGGCTTTTGTGCTACAGCCAGTGTCAACACGGAAAAAGGGTCTGTATTTATTGTAGAAGATAAGTATACTTTATTAAAGGATGGGGTATTTGGGATATATAGAGATGTGAAGGTGAAAGAAGCGCGGGTAGAGGATGTCGGATTTGCCAGTACAATTTCATTTCAAACCGGGCTTCGTTCGTCTGATAACAATGATTTCGAGTATTTTATTCCTTCTGTTTTATATAGAAATACCTCTGAAGTAAGAGAGGATGCGGTTGCTGCTGACCTGAATACTGACCGGATGTATGTAAAAGAAACGCGTACGGGACTGCCGCTGGCTATGCTTCGGGAAAAGATAACAGGAACTACTTTAACCCTCATGCATTATAATCCTAGGATAGATGTCGGACAAAATCCTGGTGGTGGAACATTCTATGAGGTGAATGATGCGTTACAATATGGTTCAATAGGTTACTCTATATATCCTTTATTGTCGGTGGATTTTCATTATCCGTGTGCAGAAGGGCCCAGAACGTATGAAGTTGCCGGAAGAAAAAGGGATGCAAAGACTATATGGTCCAAAAGATACCATTCGGTGAAAGAGGGCAATATACATAGCTATTCTGTAGCCTTGATTCCTGATAAAAAGGATAATTATAATGAAGCTATGATGTATGCGTTTGGTATGGGCTATAAAACGGAAGAGCCGACAATCGTGGATATGAATATGGATGAAATCTACCGGCAGAATATAGAACTTTTTAAAGCTGAATATCGGATGTTGGGAAAGGGAAACATAAAAGCGGCAGGTTTACCATGGTCACTTGATTTACCTGATGGTACAAACACTGAAGGGATATCTTTTCAAATGGGTTTTGTGGGACAACAAATAGCCGTTGGATATCACATGTATCGTTATGGTCTGGATCATCATGATTCAGAGACTAAGGGGAAAGGTAAATCAATGGTTGATTTCTGGATTTCTGATGCCATCATGAAAACTTATTTCCCCACTGTATGGTGGGATCCTGCTGATAATGCCACAGCCGGACAAAGGCGGGAATATCCAAGTTTTCTTCGATGTTTTGTAGATGGTATGGAAGGACTACTGGATGCCTACCGTATTTCTGTGGCTCACAATGAACCTCAGGAAGCGTGGAATCAAGCTCTTAAAAGGGTTGCTTCTAATTTGGTGAAGAAACAAAATGAAGACGGTTCTTTTTATAGAGCATATAAGACGAATGGTGATGTTGAGACGGGAGGGGATAGGAATACTCATGGGACTTCTAAATTGAATACTCCGGTGGCTATTAGATTCCTGGTGAAGATGTTTGAACATACCGGAGAGACTAAATATAAAGAAGCTGCAATCAAAGCTGCTGATTTCTCTTACAATGAACTGTATTTGAAATTAGGGAAATATGTAGGTGGAACTCCAGACAATCCTAATACTGTTGATAAAGAGGCAGCCATATTTGCTCTCTACGGATTCAATGCTATACATGAACTGACAGGGGATCTGAAATATCTGAAAGCGGCAGAACATGCTGCAAACTGTGCTATGAGCTGGACGTATTGTTATGATTTTGCCATTCCTAACCGAGATGCAATGGATGCCCAAAAGAATCCTTTTGTTAAAGGAGGTATTACAGGGTTTTCTATTATTGCTACGGGACATTCGGGTGCTGATAATTTTATAGCTTATATGTTTTATGAAATGTATAAATTGTATATCAAAACCGGAAATGAACTCTATTTACATATGGCAAAACTCTTACAGAATAATACGAAACTGAATACAGACTTTGACGGTAGAATGAATTATAAATATCGTGCATTTATGCCAGAAGCAACTAATGTTGCTGATTTAGCTTTCAGGTCTGTATCCTTGTGGCTCCCATGGGCAAGCATTGCGAACATTGAGCCGATTGTTAATCTGGAAGAAGCTTTCGGAAAAAAAGATCTATCTCAGATTGATATGAGTTTACCTGAACTTCGCAGTAGATTGACAATCTATGGAGTAGGTGGAAAACCTCTCCATAGATAGAATGGCTTTGGTCTGATATATGATCGGAAAAGAACCATCTATTGTTGAGGGAGTAGTCTGTTTTGTGTATATTTGTAGATCACTTTCAATGAATCATATTGTATAGTTATGCTCATAAAGAAAAAAGAAATAGCGTTATTACTAATTTTTCTCTCTTTGGTAGTAACTAACCTTTTTGCCGAAAACTATTATTTTAAGCGATATGACAAAGAGAACGGGCTTTCTCAGCAAACTGTTTTCTGTGCAGTTCAAGATCGTAGAGGTTTCCTGTGGTTTGGTACGAAAGTTGGTCTGAATAGGTTCGATGGTACAAAGTTTAAGAACTATGTGGCCGATCCGGAACAGCCCAATTCTCTTCCCAACAATACAGTTCTTGCTCTGGCGGAAGCACCGGATGGTTCTCTCTGGTTAGGAACTTCAGATGGTTTATGTATTTACAATCCGGAGAAGGATACTTTTGCTCCGTTTGTCAGTGCTGACTTGACAATTGAAGGTTTAATAGATAATTTAGTTTTTGACAAGCAGGGAAACCTTTGGGTTATAAATTCCAAGGGCATATATTGCTTGGATGTAAAAAATGGAAATCATAAGTTTTTTGCTGCATCTGATTTCTTTGTGCCTACAGGGATAACAGTGACTCAGTCCGGTAGTGTGTGGGTATTAGGTCTGGATGGTAATATCTATTTGTTTAACCCTCAACGCATGGAGTTTTCGTCTTATCCTATATTGACAAAAGAAGAGAAAACAAAACATATTCTACTTTATCGGATTCTGGAATGTAGTAATGGAGACTTGGTTGTGACTACAGATCGTATTGGGGCCAGGCGTTTTTCCCCTAACAATGGTGAAGTTAAAGTCTTGTTTAGCAATGATTCTCAGAATAATCCTATTTATATCCATACGGCTATTCAACGGAATAAAGATGAATTCTGGTTTGGTACAGAGTCAGGCATTCATATCTATCAATTGGATTTGGGATTTATTGATCATTTACAGAAGTCGTATAATGATGCTTATTCGCTTTCTGATAATGCTGTTCATATGTTGTTGAAAGATCGTGAAGAAGGTATTTGGGTAGGGACTTTTTTTGGTGGTGTGAATTACTTGTCGAGTAATAATACATTGTTTGATAAGTATTTGCCGAAAGATGAAAAAGGAAGTATAAAGGCAAATGTTATTCGTGAAATTCATCCGGATGTGGAAGGAAATTTATGGGTAGGAACTGAAGATGGAGGGTTATGCTATTTTGATACCAAGACAAAAGTATTCAGGGCATTGACTAATCTGAAATGGGACGGACGTCCCATTTCCAAAAATATACAATGCTTGCTGGTTGATAAGAATATGATATGGATTGGAACTTTTGATAGTGGTATCTACCTGTTTGATTTGAAGTCGCAAAATATAATCAATCATTTCTGTAGTGAGAATACTGGTTCCGGATTATTGGTTAATGGGATCGTTTGTTTCAGGAAGACTTCTTTTAATGAAATATTGGTTGGTACAATGGGAGGGTTATACCGCTATGTAGAGTCAAAGAATAGATTTGAAATTGTTCCGCAACTGGACTGGGGACTTGTACATTCCATTTATGAGGATTTAGATCATACTTTATGGGTTGTTACAATGGGGAGAGGATTGTTTACATTTAAATATAATGGGATACATGAGAAGATAACAGTTAAGACAATGCCATTCATAAGTAACTATATCACTACTATCTTCGAAGATTCCCGGAAGCGTTTATGGATTGGTACTGAAGGAAACGGGCTTTTTCTTTATGACAGGACAGATGGGACATTTACTCAGACTTTATCTAAACTGGATTATTCCGGACAAATTATTTATCAGATTATAGAGGATGCCACAGGAATGTTATGGGTGACTACTTCGAATGGCTTATTGCATTATGATCCTGAGCTGAAAGCTTTAAGCAGGTTTACAACGTCGAATGGATTGCCGATAGATCAATTTAATTATAATTCCGGCTATCAGGATCGAATAGGCAATATTTATTTTGGCTCATTGAAAGGAATGATAGCTTTCTCGCCAGAGAATTTTATAAAGGTATCAGAACCATTAAAAGTATTCTTTACAGGTTTTCAGTTATTTAATAAAGAGATAGAGACCTATCAACCGGATTCTCCTTTGAAACAATCGATTATTTTTACAGTTAAAATAACATTGCGTTATGATCAGTCTACTTTTAGTATTGATTTTGCTATACCTACTTATTCTATTTCTCAGGATGTATGGTATAGATATAAGCTTGAGGGGTTAGATCATGAATGGATTGTTAGTCAAGGACCTAAGAAATTGTATTATACAAAGTTACCACCGGGGAAATACACCCTTCGTGTACAAGCTTCAAGAGAAAGCGGAACATGGACTGGCGAAGCTTCTTCATTGGCTATCATTGTAAAACCTCCATTCTGGAGTATGCCGTTTGCATATTTCTTGTATGTTCTTATTATCTTTACTACATTTACTTGGTTTTTCATCAGATATAGAAGAAAACTCAAAGAGAAAGAACGACATCAGATAGAAATGTTACAGAACGAGAAGTATAAGGAAATTCTTCAGGCTAAGATTAGTTTCTTTACAAATATTACTCATGAAATAAGAACCCCTTTGACATTGATAATGGGGTCACTGAACCGTATAATAAAGTCGGGAGAAAAGAAACTTGCTGAGAATGAAAATATAGCTGTTATGAGTAAGAATACTCAGCGTTTGCTCGATCTGGTAAATCAGTTACTTGATTTCAGAAAGATAGAGTCTTCTACCTTCTTGATGAGTTTTGTAAAACTGGATATCAAACAACTACTTGAAGAGACTTATAGCCGTTTTACTCCGATAGCTCAAACCAGATGCATTGATTTTCATTTTTCCATGCCTGATGAGGGATGTGAAATAATAGCTGATAAAGAGGCTTTGATAAAGATATTAAGTAATATGTTGAACAATGCGATTAAATTCTGTGACCATATTGTTGAGGTATCTTTAGTGAGTATACAGAAAGAAGACAATTCTATTGTTCGGATTAGGGTGAATAATGATGGAGAAAGAATCCCAAAAGATGTGACAACAGACATCTTTAAACCTTTTTTCCAGTATTTCGGAGAAGATGCAAGAGTACCGGCAAAAGGTTCCGGATTAGGGTTGCCTTTAGCTAAATCACTGGCCGAGATGCATAATGGCGCTTTTTATCTTGATAATTCCATTACTGAGATGAATTCCTTTGTGCTTGATTTACCCTTGGAACAGCATGATGTTGCAGAGCCGGGACATTCTCCTTTTTATAAGGAAACCTCTTCTGTAGAAGGAAATAAAGACTATATGCATAAGAGTATGTATAATGTACTGGTGGTTGATGATGAAGTGGAATTGCGTCAGTTTGTTTGTGAAGAATTAACCCCACAATATAATGTGTTGGTTGCTGATAATGGAAAACAAGCATTGGAAATATTGGAAAGTCATGTAGTATCGCTGATTATTAGTGATTTGATGATGCCGGTAATGGATGGAATTGAATTGTGTAAGTCTGTCAAAACAAATATAAAATATTGTCATATTCCTATTATTGTATTAACAGCTAAAGTTTCTTTACAGGCCCATATTGATGTACTGGAATCGAAAGCTGATGCCTATATAGAGAAGCCGTTCTCTACAGAGCATTTACTGGCTCAGGTCTCAAATCTTTTAGCTAACAGAGAGCTTATCCGTTCTACATTTGTCCGCTCACCTCATGCACATCTCATAAGTGTCGCGTCTAACAGTATAGATGAGAAATTTATTGGCAAGATGAATGATTATGTGATGAATAATTTGTCTGATTCCTGTTTGTCGGTTGAAAGTCTGGCTGAATATATGAATATGAGTGTATCTACACTTTATAGAAAAGTGAAAGCTATCACTTCTTTGGCACCTAATGACTTTATCCGTTTATGCCGATTAAAGAAGGCTGCCGAAATGTTGGCTAAAGGTGATCTTCGGATCAATGAAGTTGCTGAGAGTTTAGGATTTTCTACCACTTCATATTTTACCTCATGTTTCATGAAGCAGTTTGGAATTACTCCCAGTGAGTTTATTAAGTTGAATAAGAATAAATGAAATATCCCCATGTTTTGGACATGGGGATATAATCCTTTCTGTTGTTAATCAGTTTGCTCAGCAGAAGTAATCTGTTTTCCGTTCACCTCAACGTTTTCGAGTGTTAAGTTCACTACATTGTCCATCTGTATGGCTTTCGGTGCTTTCTTCACCTTTATATTCCGCAGGGTAATGTTGTATAGTTTGGCTTCCGGTAATCCATTTGCCATAAGTGCTACGCTATCTACACGGTTACAAGTCACATCTTCTATACAGATATTACGGAAGAGTGTCGGATGATTTCCACCGCGGTATCCGTGGTAGTTCGTACGGAAATTAATCACTCCCCACAGGCAGACATTCGCTTCTATCCGGCGCATATTCAGATTCTCGAAGTATCCGCCACGGTCCAGATTTGATTTGAAGTAAATTCCGTTGCGGCAACTGTCTATCTTGCAATCCTCGATAAAAATATTCCGTACTCCGCCGGACATTTCACTACCGATGGTAATAGCCCATCGGGCGAAGTGGCAATTCCGGATAATTACGTTCTCCGTAGCCTGTCCGATGCGCCAACCGTCCTGGTCGCGCCCAGATTTGATGGCGATACCATCATCCCCCACGTTGAAGTCCATGTTTTCAATCAGTACGTTGGTACTTGATTCCGGGTCGCAGCCATCGTTATTGTAGTTGTTGCTGTCTATATATACATTGCGTACGGTGACATTATCGCAGAATACAGGATGAATGATCCAGAAGGGAGAATCGTAGATTTGCACATCTTCCACCAGTACATTTTTGCAGCCGTAGAACTGTATCATGCAGGGGCGCAGGTAATGCCCTTCTCCAAATACACGTTCGTATACCGGAATGGAGTCGATGCCCATTTGACGCAGACGATTCACAGCAGGCTCTTGCAATGCATGCCAGCCGTTGAATGTTACAGCCCCGTTTCCATCAATCGTACCTTTACCGGTCAGGGCAATGTTGGTACATTGATATGCATAGATGAAAGGGGAGTAGTTGAAACATTCTGTTCCTTCCCATTTGGTCAATACCATGGGGAGATAGTCGGAAGCTACGGTGGAGAATTCCAGGCGTGTACCTTCGGCTACATGTAGATTCACGTTACTTTTCAGAAGGATGGAACCTTTGCTGAAATAGTTTCCGGCAGGAATGAGTACAGTGCCACCACCGTTTTGATTGCATTGGTTGACGGCTTCCAGTATGGCAGGACGGCTGTCGAAAGTCGTATCACTCTTTGCTCCATAGGCAGTTACGTCATATATGCTGTCCGGAAACGTAGGGGGAACAATCTTTTTCAGGATTTCGGGAACCCTTGCCCATTCACCGGATTCTTTGCGGGGAGTAGCGGTATTGTTGCATGCTGTCCAGAGGATAGGGAACAGACAGACCCCAAAAATAATTTTCTTCATGGTATTTATATAAATAATGTGTGCGGCAAAAATACTTGTTTCTTACCTAATATAAAGCGCAAAACATAATGTAACTTATAAAAAAACATTTTGTTTATGAATTACATTTATTAACTCAAAACAAATTGTGCTTTTATCCTACTTTCATTTACTTATTTTTATCCCAATATACAATGTTTCTTTTTCTGTACGCAAACCGTTTGGAAAATCTACATCAGGTATAAGAGCCGTAATTTGCATCTTAATATTTCCAGATCCTATTTCTTCACTATTAATACAAGCTATATAATTGTCCTGATTAACCATTATCATATCCTTTTTTTTAAATTCTACGAAACGATCTGTATACACATAAAACCTACAAGTAAAGTCGTAATCACTCATGTGCAACCCGTCTATCGGTTCCACATGAACGTTAATCTTAAATTCCGTTCCTAAGCTGCTCATAACATTATAATTTATTGTTCAACCATTTCACTGCAAGATATACCAGCCAGGCCGCAACAGCCCAGAACAGCAGGCAACAGCCCCACCCAAGACCGCCTATCCAAATGGGAAAATCTATCATAAGGCTGCTATGGCTTCTTCATAAACTGAATAATCAAAGGCATCTTTTCTTGCCCATCCTGCAGTATAGCACCCTTGGATGTATGCCATCGTGTAGGTATAGAACTCCGCAAGCTCATCAAGCGTGGTGAACGTGTGATAGACCGGCTCATCGTCCGTGCCAAACTTGAACTGTACCGGAAGGACGGATTTAGGTCTTCCGGTAGACACAGGCATTTCAAAGCTCTCACCGTCCACACCCGTAACTGTCTGCACGATGTAATCTTTCCCCGCCTTGTCCGGATTAGCCGCATCCCATGCCTGAACCTGCGGCTCGGTCATAGCGGCAAGGTCAAACACAGACTTATAATTAAACTGGTTCTCCATTGACAGCCATACAGGGATATCGTTCCACCGGCATCCTTGCAGAATGGAACCGTCCACCTGCTTGTTATGCCAGGCGGTTATCATCCCCTTCACTTCGTCAAGCTGCGGAATGTGGTACAACACTTCTTCCTCGTAGCTGTAGTTTCCTGTCTCGTTGCCTTCTTCATCCCTTTCAGGCATAAAGTCCCATCGTACCGCCCACTCTCCATCGGGAAGGGCTTCCACAAGGCTCAATATCTTATCACTCTTTTTTCTCATAATAGTATGATTTTCATTATTACCATTCCGGAGACAATTCCCACTGAGAATACTGCTATGGAAACCTCTGCCATCTGCTCTATTGTGAATTTCATTTTCATCCTCATAACACCGTTATTCTTGCATATCCGTTACCACTGTGTCCGGTCTCATTGCCTCCGCTTGGAGAAGGGAAAGAAGTAGAACCATCTTGTGTGCTTCCACTGTCAAGCTGCAAGCCCGTATACCCCGAAGGCCGATATCCTGCATTGGCTGCTATATTCACGAAACCAGAACCACCGCCTGAGCTATTAATCTGGCTCGTTGATGAATCGGAAGATGAAGAACCGCCACCGTACCAACCGCCACCGCCTGCACCACTGGCATACCGATAATTGGTAGTGGACTGGTTTTTACCCAAACCAAATTCACCGCCTCCGCTACTTTGTGTTCCGGGACTTGTGCCGCGACCGGAAGTTCCGCCACCCTGTTGGGAGGAGATGGAGGAACCGGAAGAGGTGTCGGTGGAAGTGGTTTCTATTACTTCATCCAGTGTATAACTATAAATAGAAGCTGAATCAGTTTTGTTTCTCACGTACAATATATACGTATAATTACCATTTGGAGCAGTAAATGTTGTTCCTAAATTCCCCATATTTGTAGAACCCTCATAATAAGATACATACGACACTTCATAATCATCACCTGATATAAGAAATCTGTATTTCTTTCCACCTTGTAACATACCCGCTTGATATCTATATAGGTAGTAAACACCACTTTGGTAGTAGTAAGGAACACTGCCACTTGAAATTCTATTGTAAGAAGTGCTAGAACCTGTTACTTCCGTATACCTTGCCGATCCTCCGGCACCACCGCCAGCCACAATAAACCGTGACAGCAAAGAAGCTGATGTACGGTTGGTGCGTCCGCCTGAATAGGACATGCCGGAAGTAACCAAAGCGATATCCGTAGCTCCACCACCACAGGCAGGATAACTTATGCCATAAGTATTACCGCTATTGTATGATGAGCGTCCGACACTTCCACCGCCACCATTCCAGCCGCCATTGACAAGCGATGTTGAACTTCCATTTCCACCTTTGCCTCCGACAAAGATGTATAGTGTGGTGACTTCGGTCAGCGTTATCTCACCTTCTGAATAACCGCCTTTAGAGCCGGTTCCAGAATATGAGTAGCTGTTTCCACCCTGCGCGCCCCAACACTGCAGCTTGTATCTGCCGGGAGGCAAGGTCACTTCCTGAACGGTCCCGGTATAGCTGTAATTGAATACCGTTCCGGACGGATATGTCTTACCTTTCTGTTTGACAAGCAAATCTACCGCCTTTTGAGGACTTCCTTTTGTAGTAGCGATGGAAACGTATTGCTGTCGGTCACTGAACGATTCATTCGCGTCACTTTTCACAGAGATAGGCGCGTTGCCTATCCCCGTGTAAGTGAGCGTGATGTAACCACCGCCCGATTCCCATGCAACCGTTTTTTCCATTACGATACTGTCCAGCTTGTGTTAGACGTAACATTGACAGATACGGCAGTACCATCCTGCGGTATGGTAATCTCGGTAGGACTGACAGACAAAGTAGCATCTCCGGCAGCTTGCTTAATCGTAATCTGAACGGATTGACCGCCTTTGGCAGTAACCTTCAACACTCTTTCCATTTCCTCTACTGTTTCATTCTCCGGTATGGAAAGCTCAAGACTGAATGAAAATTCGCTTGACGCTCCCGGATCGCCTTCAATCATTGCAGCATTATCCGTGGACGTACCGTTTGCTTGATACTGTGCAGGAATATCTACTTCGTGGCTGTCTCCAACAAAAGCGAAAGTCAGCTTGCTTGAATTGGATTTACCCTCAATAGTCAGCGTACCTCCGCCTTTCGGTGCAGCCATTTCCGCACCATTGTTGAAGCTGGCAAACTCAGCTTTCGGTTCCTGTGTTACTTTGTAGGTTGCCGGGGTAGTTACACCACTTCCGGTCACTGTGACCGTTCCGGTGCGAGCTACACGCCCGGTATGTGCGGTTGCACTGTTGCTTACAGTACCGTTTCCACTGCCCGATGCCGGACTTACATTTAACCAATTAGGTTTAGCCATAATTATTTTCTTTTTAGTTGAACAATTAGTTATTATCTATATGCCATTCCACATTGGAGATGACGCACACTTCTTCTGTATATCCGTTTTCCTCCATCAGGAATATATGCTTCGGCTCGACTTTAAGTATTCTCGCGGCATTGACCGAGCAGACCAATCCGCAAGATACTTTTAAACCTTCACCGACACGATGACAAGAAACCTTAATTCCTTCACCAATTCTTTCTGTATGTACATTTAAGCATCCCATCTTACCTGTATTTTTGGATGAATGCAGCCAAAGGAATTCCCATTGTAGGATAGGCAGCATACGGGTGCGGATTGCCAGTCTGGACATTATATCTATATCCACCACTATAACCCGCATAAGGCTTGGTTATCTCTTCATCGTTTACCATGTTGTAGCCATATTCATTATCACAAGTAATGGCTATATCAAGTATATAAATACTTTCTGACTCACGTTTATCAAAAGTATCAATGATATGTTTGCGGGCAGTCCACATAGCTGCACTCTTTTTGGTGTTGTACAAACCACTATCATTATCTTCCGTACCCATTGTAGATAATGGCAGCATAACAACAAATTTACCATCCGGAACAGCTTCCTTGTAAGAAGCAATCATAGTTTCCAGATTTGCATCCCATGTGCTAAAATCTATTTTATCGGGGTTTTCGGAGTTCATGAAATCATTTACTCCAAGAAACTCGGCACAAATAGAAGGTGGCGTCAATCCCCATGCCGAAAGGTATTTAGCGTAATTGAATCCCCATGTATAAGTATCATAAGTAGTATCAATCCAAGAACTGCCATTATATAATATATACTTACTGTTGGCATTGTCATACATTATATCTCCTGATGCAGGGTTTAATTTCAATCCTGTATTGTCATCAAATTTGATGGATTGAGTCTGGAAACGTCCCGCATTGTAGCTCTCATCAAAAGTCCAGTTGCCCGATGTGTTCTTGCGTATATCATTTGCCAATTTCCAGAAGGCCGTATCACCATAGTAACGGAAATTTCCTTCCGGTTGCCAAAAACCGTTATAGGCCTCCGTCCTACCTGTTGACACACGGAAATACCGTGCGAGTGTCCAACCTCCACGGCCTTCGTCGTAATATCCTGAATATCCAAGAGAATCACGAAGGCCTATAAGATTTATTCCAGGCACATAATTATTTGTAATAAGCGCATTTCCGAAGAATGCTCCATTGGTAATGCTGTCTCCGATTATCTGTACAGCTATTTCCCCGTCACCGGCCGAAGGAATGGACACTACCAATGTGGAAATCTGTTTGTCAACCTCCGTAAAATTTATACGCTCAATCAATGATGCTATAACGGTTTTTCCCTCCACTGGATTCTTGATGCTTGCCACTCTTTTCAATCTTCTCTGATAGGTAGCTGTCCCTGAGAATCTGACATCTTCCATATATGGACGGTATCTTTTTGTAAATGCTTCAACAAACAAGTCATTCTGCACTCCGTCCAGCATATATAATTTGCTTGGCAGACATATTTTGTTAACGAAGCTATCTGCAATCAAAGAGTCTGGAAGATATTTCTCTTTCAATTTATTCCCATATGGTACATATGGCAACAATGAATTTCCTTTATTTACCATAAAGGAGCCCTTATCATTGATCGGGATAGACACCCGGATGTATACCGCATTTTCAGGAGCCAGAACAGTCTGTAGGCCACCGGGATGATTATTTATTCCCGATATAAATTTCTTTGAAAGATCATACCAAGCGTTATATATACTATGACTGATAGTATAATTTTCTCCAGCTACTACAGCAATGAATCCACTGGCATCATAAGAAGGATTTGCAACGATCGTTCCATATACATAATTGACGTAATAACCAGATTTATAATCCGGATCGTTAGGATTTAACAGATTGTCCGAAGGTTCAAAAAAAACACTTTTCTCTTCCGTTACTGCACTGTCAGCTATCTTAGAAGTGGTAACAATACTATCCGGTAATTCAATATCAGTTGCATTATCAGGAATAAGAGACTTATTTATTTTTTTCGATACAGCGTAAGGTTCGTATGTTGTTGAAGCGGTGCCTTCCTCTACCTGTATGTTATCAAGTGAGGGAAAAAATACTTTGTCTATGCTGAACCTTGCAAATGCGGCACCTTCCTGCCATGTAAGAATTTTACTCGTAGAGTTTTGTACAGCAGCTATTACTGTGGTTTTATCGGAAGCATAAAGGAGGTTGTAAGAATTGTTTGTGTTTGTTCCATTGCAACACAATGTCTCACCTTCGTTGATTGGGATAAAACCCGTTACAGCGTAAGAAGAATTGGAAGCAAGCTGTCCCCATTGGTTCAGATATACATTGTCTTTTACATCCGCAGGATTGCAGCGATTTTTACCCATAACCTCCCGGATAAATGATACCTTATCTTCTGTAACAGCACCATCCGTAATCTTCTCAGTCGTAACATCAGGCAATAGCTCTTCTTTTACAATATTCTTTGGTGCCACATATTCTTCATAAGAAGTAGGCGAATTGCCTACTTCTACCTGTACATTGCTCAAATTGTTCTGAATAGAGAACCTCGCAAACGAAGCACCTTCCTGCCATGTCAATATCTGGGAAGCTGAATTTTGAAAGGCAGCTATTACAGTGGTTTTATCGGCAGCATAAAGGACATTGCAAGCTACAGAAGATATAGTTCTATTGCAACACAATGTCTCACCTTCGTTGATAGGAATAAACCCCGTTACGGCATAAGAAGCCCCATTTTGTGTGCCACCGGAAGAATTAAGATATACTCCCGCTTTTAAATCTTCCGGATTACAAAGGTTCTTGCCACGTATGACATTGAACATTTCATTTTTAGACACATAGTTAGCCAACTCCGTGAAGTCATACGTGCCAAGTGTCGCGCTAAGGTCATTCCATCCGGCAACATACCCAATAGGTATATTGCCAGCAACATAATAAGCATACGGTTTTGCTGTTGCCAAATCTCCTGCCAAAGCCCAAGCCGGTTCCGTCCGTGCAGGCAGCTTACCTACCGAATCAAAATACCCTACAAACGGACTTTCTGAAAAATGCTTTAACTTTTCTATCTCCACCTTTATTTTGGAGAAGTTCTCGTTCAAACGTGAGGCTGAGTTGCCCCAATTGCCTGTATTTTTAATTGTATTCAGATCCATTATACATTTATTTTACAAGTTAGCTGTAAATTTACGGCCAGCATACCAATGATATTCTTCACCCTCCTTGATGGATTCGATGGTATCCTCTGATATTCCCGTATCCTCGTCTCTCATGATATATATGGACTGCACTATATCATAAGTTTTGGTGTCAGGATTGTATAGCTTTATGCCACCGTCCGCAAGGCAGCTTACGCTATAGACATCCGCAAGACGACTGATAAGCAAAACTCTCATGTCCAGTACCATGTCGGGAGTTTCCGAAGCCGAAGGAAGATTGATTGTCCTATTATCCGTAAATATTTTTGTAATATCAAGATAGGTTCCACCGTGAAAATCGATATCGTATTGCCCGGAAATACCCTGTTCATCCATCTCTTTTTTAATATTCCTCCATACGGTGATGGACCGGCTCTTCTGGAACATGCGACCAAAAGAATCCCAATAAATCGTTCCGTCTGCCAACTGACCGCTTCCATCCTCATTCAACAGTATCTTTCCGTCAGCGATTTCCACCGTTCCCTTAAACATCCCGCCAAGCGCATAGACATATCCACGAAGGATGACATCGTTAATAATAGTCCTTCCTCCGTGGGTAATGACCGCATTAGCCATTGTCTTAAGCTCTTCCTCCGTAGGCTGATACTTCGGATTATTCTTATACTTCATGACGGTGCGGATGGCCTGTTCGAATGTGCCGCCTCCCCATGTGTATACGTCATCTTCATCATTGTATATGCCGCTTATACCTGCCGTCACACGTTTCATCTTACCATCCTGATAGTTGCCAAGCTGGATCATGTTTGACAGTATCAGACCGCCGATAATGTCCACACTTCCGTTTTTCAGCACATCATAGATGTAACTGAGCGATTGAAACTCCGCCATGCTCTTGTCATTGTCAAGAGGTGAAGGCTTCCAGTCCGTTGCTATCGTTCCTCTCTCTAACTGAACGTCACAAACGGTTGCGGTACCACTGAGCATGAATATACCTGCGCCTGAGAAGGTGAAGCTGTGCTTGTATCTCTTATATTCGGATGTGAGAGGCTGAGCCACGCTGAAATCACCGCACGACACAGCCACAGTCTCACCCTTTGCTTGATACGATATGACATATAATTCCTGATTAATGAGTGCAACGGATTGGGAAAGGCTACCTATTACAGCCGATCGACCGGAAACAGCCGTGGCATCTTCCTGAACCGTGGCCATGCCCGTCCAAAACTCCAACGCCTTGCTGTACATTTCGGTATCTTCGGTCAGTTCAGTGTCCGCATTCAATTCTTCCGTCTCATAGTCACCCGTGAATCCACTGTTGCGCAGCAGGTTCACCGTGCCCATCTGTTGGGCTTGCTGTATGAAGTCGGGAAGGTCGGAAAGATTACCGGCACCGGTACTACCTTTCTCAATATGAACGACACCGCTCAATTTGTTGTCACCCGGCTTAAGTTGCGTTTCCGGTTCAGGCAGGTGAAAGGAGTTTATACCTACATACTGGCGGTAATAGGGTGCTCCCTCACCCGCACCGGCATCAATGACCGCAACCTGACGAGACGGGTCATCCGTACCACGATAGCCAAGTTGCACGATGTCGTCAAAGGCTTTCGGAGCATCAGAGGCCAATGCGCACACAGCTTTGGAAAGGTCGATGTAATCAGGTCCCACTGCAGTGACAAGTCTCCAGAAGAAGTGGTTGCCAACTGTCCCGTCAGCCTGACGCTCCAGATTGAACGTCTGAACGTATGCCTGATCGTTTACCTTGAACTGGTTATATATCACCTGACCGTCGCCGTCGGAAGTATTCATATAACAACGGTATACGTCATCCAGTTCCTCCACACGGACGCACTTCATCGAGGCCGATGTCTTGAGCTCAGAGCCTCCGATGTGGAATACCTTCTGTATCTCCACCTCTTTGGCCGTAAACCTCATGCGGACATCCAGATAGTCAGTCTCGATATGCCAGTTGCCGGCATCATCTTTGTAGATGCCTACACCCGTGCTGCCCTGAGACCAGTCGCCGGTAATCAGTCCCTGAAGGAAAGTGATAACATATTCTACCGTGTCAGGAGCATTTTTTCGCAGGAACATCTCGAGACTTCTCAGAGAAGAATAAGCAGTATAATCACTCGGATTCTCCCTGTCTCCAGTTTTTAGAAGACGCACTATTGATTGCAATATCTCTTGTGAAACTGTATACTGCAAGTTATTAATGGAGTTTTCAACCGAAGATTTCCAAGAAGTATTAACCGAATTAGTACATTCAATAGTAGCTTCTCCCAAGTTATTCAGTTTGCGGGTCACGCGAGTGATACGGCTATCCCGGTATCCTTCATCAAAGTAAAGTGTACTTTTCAGGCGAATCCTTTGTCCCAAATGTAAAGGAATGTCGTTTTCATCTACATAGATATAATCCGTTTCTCCGGAATAAATAGACACATCCTTACTATATTCTTTAAGGAAATCATCCACAGCAAGCTTGTACTGCTCTTCCGCTTCAGAATAATAACTTTCTGGCATCCGGATATTTGTAAGCACATAAGTATCTCCGACAGCCGGAATTAGATTCCCTCCCGGTATCTGTATATTATCATCCGGATAAGTATTGATAATTTCAAATTCACTTGTGGCGTTATGCCAGTTACATTCGAAGGTTTTTCCAATCAATGCCCCGGATTTAAAAGTAATGTTGATCACTTCTCCGAACAGCATATAATCATCCGGATTGAACGGCAGCTCATTGTCACTAACGTAATATACCGTAAAATCTCCAGTCTCCTCATTAGTCTTTTCCTCTGAACGTGTAGCAGACAATGTACCTGTACGGTGTGGAAATATGCCAGCAAATGCCGCTTCTTCCCGGTACTCCTTGAGACCGAGATTGGTGTTCAGGTCAATATACTTCTCACGCGAGGGTAATTGTAATGTTGCATAGCCATAAACCGAAGGATCAATATTGATACTACTTCCAACAGGTATCAAGCGTGTAAACCATTTGATGGCATTCGTATTTTCCTGTTGTGACAATCCGGATTTCAGACCTTCCATATAACCAAGTTCCACCCTTTCTCCACGTTGACATTTGGAGAAATTCAGGTATTCACCATCCATCCACCATTCCGTTTCAAAAGTCTTGGCAATTTCTGCTGCTGCATCCCAACAATACATGCTGTTAAAATTGATATTTTGCCGATCTGCAACAATCGCTTCCCCAACTCTCCAGATGCCACCAGAAGTATTACGGTTCATGTTATCAACCAGTTTCTGAAGAAATTCTCCCGGTGTGCCATCATAGGAAAATACTGATTCAAGATCATTATCTCCATGATTGAGACGACAGAAGAGAATATCTTCCATGTCATGTTCGCGTGAGTAGAAGTTGATATTATATGTATATTTCTGAGTATTGGCCTGTTTAGGACGATATTCTTTCTTGATAGAAAACCGTTTACCGTCAACAAGTATATAGTCGCCTACGGAAAGTACAAAAAAATCCCAGGTAGTGAAGTTTACACTCACCACAAATTCCACGCCTACTTCCTCTGTCCATGAGGAAGTGGAATCCGGACTAACTATCTTTTTAACCTGTCCGTTTCTGTTATATATCGTCAGCTCCATTTATGATATTTAAATTGTTTTTAAACCTCGCTTAAAATACAGGTTTCGGTTCCCGAAAAGTTACCGAGAATCCGGCTACCTGTTGTCCTGTATCCCGTAGCAGCGTAAATTGGCTGTATTTGGGAAACTTCTTAAGATATACTTTATAGGTTTTCCCGATCTCTGGGACCCTTATCTCCAGCCATCCAGACCTTAATAACGCCAACACGCTGTTATAATATTCAAACCATTGGGCCTTCGTTTCAGCAACAATGGCCAATTTCAGGATGATATCCCGCGCTTTATATTTTGGTATCAATTCAGCAGGAAGCTCTTCACCGTCCATTTCCCTAAATTCTACCGTCGTATATTCTTTCATCTCAGGAGGCGCCATCAAAGCATCATAATTAGCATGTCCTCCCTGATTCTCTTCCCAAAGGAAACAACCATATGTGGCCATATCCGTGTCATTGATAAATAATAGCCCACTCTCTACCTCCATATCCTAACCATTTATTTTCACACCTCTGTTCCTCATCACCGATAAATTATCTGAAATATCCGACAAATATTTCAGGTAAGTACTATTCTCCGCAATGACAGCCATAGAGTCCGCCATCATCTCCAAGTTATCCGACAAGTTGTTGTCAATAGATATTACGTGATCCAAAGTCGCATTACCGATACCTTCAAGCCTTCCTCCTGTCTCTTCTGTAAGAGATACGTATCCTCCTGGCCTACCTGACTGGGTAGAACTTTCACTACTGCTCCAGCCAAAAAGGTCTTTAAGAATATCACGTTCTTCAAGTGCATCCGCTACTATTTTATTCCATCTTTCCTGCAAGTCACGATAATCATCCTTGCCTATATCTCCTGCATTGCTGTATTCGACGAATTTATCGTACCAATTTTCAAGCTGTTCAGTAAATTTGTCTGCAACCATATCCGTTAGGATCTTACGCTGCATATATTGCTCAAAATTATCAGCAAAGTCCTCGGCGTCGCTACTCATATCCATCAGCGTATCCAGAAAGTTATCACGTATGCTATCAAAAGACACCTGTGTCAACTGTTCTTTCACCTGTTGCTGTATATCCTCCAACCTTTCCGATCCTTCTATGATGCTGTCCAGATATCCACGTACATCGTCATCCAGTTTCGCCCAAAATGTAGGTGCTTCATTCTTAAGTTTAGCCAATTGTTCCGTTGACAGGTCAAACAGTCCCGTCATACGACCTTCTCCAATTTTGAACTCATCAAAAGCACTTCCAAGTGCCGCTCTTGCTTCATTCCAACCTACACTACTCATGTTTTTCCGTTGACGTACACCAATAGAATGAGACCCTATACTACTTCCTGAGTCCAGTCTTTCCCGGCCGAGTATACGATAAGACTCAATGCTCTTTTCTATCAGTTCTTCAGCTTCTTGTCCCACTTTGGCTGCTTCAGGGCCATAACTCATGGATATATATTCAGACTTCTTATCGATCAACTCATCCCATATTTGATTAAGTTTGGCGTATTCCTCAACCATTTCATTATAATCGGAATAATCTGCTCCTTTAAACAGCTTATCTGCTCCAATCCAACTCCAGGGATTCCAATCCGCCCCCATAATACCGCTGACCATATTACCAATACTGGAAAAAATATTGCTGACGAACTTGTCAATTCCTACTTCTCCGATATTATCAAGTATGGCAAATATCGCTCCTATGAGGCCACCGATTTTCTCCCCACTTTCCGAAAATACATCAACAACTTCTCCGACTATTCCTCCAAATGTGGATAAGCTCATTTCAGCATTTTCTCCTAACTGACTGATTGCATTGCCAAGCAATGTCAGATTAGAAATGGTCCGGTTCGAAGCTGCCTCTACGGTCCCTTTGGCGGTGTTCATTTCTGCTTCCGCCTTATTCTTCTTGTCGCGCGCCGCTTCAATGGCTACCGAGTCCCCGGATTTTAAGGCTGTGTTCAGTTCATCCTGTGCTTTTGAAACTGCTTTCACCTTATCCTCGTAATCTGATAGGGCTTCTCCAAGTCCTCCGAAAAAACCACCTTTTTCTACCAGTGAGGCATTTATATTATTGATTGCCTCTTCAATAGCCTTGATTGACTCAGGAGAAGCTTTTTGTTTAAATTCAGGGGAATTCTTAAAGGTGACAAGCTGTTTCTTGACAGCCTGAAGTTGTTTACGTGTAATTACTTCCAGATTACCGAATATCATCTCCCAATTGATTGATTTCTTCAGTTGTTGGAAGTCCAATTCCGACAAGGCCTGCCCCATTTGTTTCTCCAGAATTTTCTTCCTGTTCGGATCTTGTTCTGCAGCTATCTTAACCGCATATTCTTGTGCAATGGCAAGCCGTTTCTGCTGGATTGTTCCGAATTGTTTGTTATATTCATTCCAAGACTTTGTACTATCTGACAGGAAATCCCGCTGTATCTCCGTATATTTTTTTACGTACATCTGATATGCAGCGATACGTGACTGGTTGGCAGTAGTCTTTATCGCCTGTTCTTCTTCAGGGGATATTTTCACCCCGGATTCCCGTGCTTTCCGAATACGCTTAAGATCTTCACGCTCATACTTATCTATCTCGGCTATAGAGTCATTATATTCCTTGCTGGCCTGTGCCTTACGCTTTTCGTATCCTTCCTGCATTACAGACAACAATGTTTCTTCAAGTTTTTTTTGTGCGCGTATGCGGGCATCTGCAAGCTCATTCTGATAATCCAGAGAACTTTTCCCGGATGGTTTATTGTCTTTATAATCATATGCCTTCAATTCTTTTTGGGCTTGCTTAAGTTGCTCTGTAGCATTTTGGTACACTTTGACAATATCTTTATCTATACCGATGGAAAACAAATCCTTTCCTTCTTTTGCCGCAGCATCCAATGTCTTTTTTATGTCAGACTTTATCTTGTTCAAAACACCTTCTGCTCGCTCCTGCTGTTGTTTCCAATAATCAGAAGTTCCTTCTTCCGGTTCAGGAAACAGTTCAAGAGTATTAATATGGTCTGATATTGTTTCGATATCCTTGTCGTATTGCTTTACATTTGCACGAAGATCAAGCCATAATTTCTTCTGTTCTTCTACCATATCCATCTGATCCCTAATGGCCTTATTGGTAGTGACATCATAATCATCACCTTGGCTCTTTCTCAAATTGGCAATAGCCTTATCCAACGTTTCTTGGGATTTTAAATATGAAACATACTGATTCTGAGCTTTCGTCAATTCCTGAGCTCTTTTTATGGAAAGATCTGCGGCCTTATCCGCATAATTTCTTGCTACGGCACTTGCATATATCTCTTTGCTTAGAGATTTATAGGCTGTCCCCAGTTTGTCCAGGTTTATATTTTCTCCATCCAGAATATTGGCATACTGAGGATACTTCTTCATCCATTCATTAGCCGCAGTGGTACGTTCCTTTGTTGACAAGGACGTGTTTTTTAATTTATTATACAGTATGTCCAGGTGTGCCTGTTCGTCTTTAACATCTTCAGTCGCTTTTTTACGTGCCAATGCCATCTGTTGTTCAGCACTCAGCATTTCCAGAGTGGCATCTTTTGCCTTGAAAAGTCCCTTTGCCCATTCTCCTATTTCCTTGCCATATGTCACACTTATCATGATCGCTGCCGCCATCGCCGTCTGCCAGGAAAACAGAGATGAAAGTAATTGTTTCCAAACCGGCGTTGCTTTCTGGCCGGCTGCTATTAACCGTTCATATTCCTTCCGTGCGGAGGCTATGGCATCCGTAAATATCGGAATGTTATTGGAGATAGCCAGGAAGAACATCTGCGGTCCCATCGCCAGTGCCGGAAGCTCACGGGCGATCTGTTGCAGACTCATACGGACATTGTACAGTTTTGGTGCGGGATCTTCCGCAATAAGAGGAGTGGAACTGGTCTGTTTTTTCTGCTTTTCATATTCAGCAAGCTGTTCTTTCAGGTTATTGATAACTCCGGTAAGAGCCTGTACATCCGCCAGGTCCTTATCATTGACAATCCCTGTCTTTCCTGCTTGCTTATTAATCTGTACACCCAAGGCCTTTAACTCTGCTTCCATTTGCGCAATGACAAGTTTGACATATCCGGACATATGGTCAAGATTGCCCTCCACTGATTTTCTTCCTTGCAGTGTCTTGTCATCCAGCAATATTTCCAGCCTTACAGGTTCCATTTATTTACAGTCCTAATTTTGTTTGATAATATTCTGTTGTAAATCCTTCCGGATCATTTTTTGATTTTTCCGCCATATGTTCTTTCTCTTCTTCCGCAGACACATAGCGGGAAACATCCATGTTCATAGCCAACAATTCGGCATAGCTGAGTTTCCAAAGGATATAATGCTTGCTGGCTGAGAATCTCTCCATGCTTTGCGCGACGATACCGAGGATGCTATGAGGTGGCTCCTGGTGCCCCTTTAACTCATCCTTTGATTTTGGCTTCCGATTGGGTTTAGGATGCTTTCGATCCTTGACGCCAATGGAATAATACTGCAAAAAGACTTTATATCTATATCCCTGAGCAGATGCATCATCGCTTCCGCCATCATGGCGGGGTGCACCCTCCATCTAAGATACCAGGCTACCGGCTTCACCAACAGAAAGCCTGATAAATATCCCGTACATATAGAAAGAGCCACCATTTCACTGACTATTCTGGCATTCTCAGCAATAAACTTCATACGGCCATTATAATCCATTGCCTCTACCTGTTGCGGAGTGACGTTTATTTTCAGGTATTTCAATGCGATCCTTAACAGGCATCCGGTAGGAGGACGGCGCATCACCAGATGTGACTTTCCCGTCCTTCTTCCGAATATACGCTTGGGGATGACAGGTATTCGTATACCTGCATCGAGCAGCATCTCGGCTGCGCGACGTTTCTCATCGGTTCTCATCATGCATCACCCGTAGACGGTAATTCCTCCTCAGGAGGCACCTGCCCCGGAGCAAAAACCTTGTAAGGACTCTTTCCCTCACCGGCATCCTGCATTTCCAGTTCGCATTCAATTCCGAGTACGTTGGTAAAGTTGATACCATTGCTGAAATTGCATGTCAATGTGCCGTTATAAATACGGATGGTATGTCCGGACGTACATTCGATGTCGAATACACCAGAGATTTCCTTATCCTCGGAAGGAGGAGTGTAATTCCCGTTGCTGTCAACCTCTCCACCCATGACCTGCTTCATATTCTCTCCCGTAAGCTCGATCAGGGTAAGTGTCCACATCTTTGTACCAGGTGAGGACTTGAGGACTTTGAACGGTGCATTACGCTTCTGGGCCGCCCATATACGTGTCTTGGTAGGCGCGTCTCCACCGGGCTGTAGCCCGTCCTCTGAGATCAGCCCCAATTTTACACCATTGTGCTTCAGGTTCGTTACGCCATAGATGGCGCCATCGTCTTTTACTGCCATATTGTTTTTCTTTTAAATGTTCTAAATCTGTTTTTAATCCACCACAGTCCTATTATAAGCATTATCGTTACGCTGATACCTGTGGCAACCTTTATCTTCTGCCATAAGGAAGGTTTCGCTTCCTTGGTCTTTTCCTCCTCCATCAAATTGGAAACAGAAGTCTCCAATATTTTTTTCGTTGTCACTGTTTTCCGCAGATCTTCCGTCTCGGCGGTAATGACCAGGCCGCCTTCACCGTCTGATTCCACCTTTAGCCCGATACCATTCTGCTTTATTGAGGTTCCGAATCCTTGTGGCAGTTTACCGACCATCTGGAGGTGGTCTGGAGGCAGAGGCAGGCTCGTCTGCGTCATCGGGACCGATTCGTAGGTTGTTTCCTCGGTTTCGGTCCTGGAAAGAGAGTCCAAGCGGATGGCTGTTCGGCTTTCCCTGCCCGCTGCGCATCCAAACAACAGCAGGACAACACTCAGCATACTTGCATTTATAGCACTCCCTGATAGCTTGTTCCAGATAGATGATTTTTTCATTGACCTTGCGTGTTTGTTCAGATAATGAGATTATTGTTTGTGAAAGGTCATCGTATAATTGCTTATAGGTACCTTCACTTTCCTTGACCGCACGGACCTTATAGACCTTGCGGTCCCGGTACCAGCCTATCGCCATGGCTATGCAACCTGTAGGCGCCAGCCAGTCCTGCAATAATGTAATGATAATACTCCAGTCCATACGTATGTACGTTAATGATTACAAGAGATTCCAGCCTGCCTCAATATCTTCCATCACGGCAGGGATGCCATTTTCCACCTGTGACATCGCAGCGACGAAAGCGCACATGGTTTGGCGATCGTCCACATCCGGTATATAGCTTTCCGGCACATGCATTTCCTTGCATACCCGACTGATATACCCTGAGGTATTGTTTTCAACCGGAGGGGCCCACCGGTGAATGAAATCCGATATTGTACGGCAACCGTTTATATTACGATAGTTGCGCAACAGCTTCAGACCTGCACGGTAACCATAAGCCATGCTCTCAAACTGGCAGAAAGAACGGTCACTCGAAGGGCGTACTTCACCCAGCCACAGTGTGGTGGCAGAGAGGCGGATATTCAGCGGGTTATTGTTCCTGAGTCCACGTGGTACAGCCATGATTATTCTTCTTTTACGGTCGTTTTTGTAGTCTGTACGGTCTGTACTTCCGAATCTTCGGATGGTGACTCAGAAGGTAATTTGACTTCCACAACATCTCCTTCAAACCAGTTCTTTCCGTCATAATATAGAGAAGTTGACTTGCCAGCCGGTATTTCCACAGCCTGTACGGTTGCCTTGTATGTGGCAGCCTTGTTGACTACGGTCAGACGGGCGCCGGGCAGTATGTCGGTAGCGACAATGTTGTATGTGGTCGCTGCAGTAGGCGCCAGTTCCACCATGTCGTTTTGCGTAGCCATTGTGATGGTTGTACCCGTCACGGTAATCAGATTGCCTTCACGCGCATCAAGCAATACCACTTCCTCACCAAAAGCCGTATTGGTATCTGCAGTCATCAGCATCTTGAAGAAATAACGTTCACCTGCATTGGTAAGCTTGTCGATCTGCACGACATTGAAATCATTCTGCAGATTGACTGCACCCCAAAGGTTAGATTTGTCCGTGGGTGTGGCTACCGTTCCGACAATTAGACCATCCGGCCATGAGGCCACCGTCTTGATGGTGGTTCCCTTGAAACGGAGGGAATTGGTTTCCGTCCAGTTCGCACCCTTAGCATAACGCATGGTGAGTTCGTCATCATAACGGTCCGCATCGTTCACGGACATAATATACACGAAGGAGGGATTGTTCCTCAATACCTGGGGAGTGGCCTTGCGCACACGCATCAAACGGGTAACCATGGAATCCTCGGAGGAAGATTTGACACGGATCACTTCCGGATCTTCGAAGATACGCATCAGGATACCGTTGAACAGATGATCGTCATCTGAGTTGTCATCGACATAGATGCCGTTCACGAAGTGATCTCCCAGCTCAAAGTCCACCTGGTCTGCAAGCGAGGAAAGCATGGTATTCTGAACATCGGGTGGCAGTTCACGGAACACAAGCTCGCCCTTGGGTTGGAAAGGACGCCATATTTGCTCAAAAGAACGCGGGTTGAACGTGGTGAAAGCCATGAAATCGACCGGCTTGAGTTCCTTCTCAGAATAGTCAAAATCGCCCTTGGAATCATTGTCTTCCGGCTGTTCGACACGTTTTCGCAACATTTTCCCCACCTTCATGCGTGGGATTGAGTATTTCTTCTCTACATTTGGGACTATGTTGATAAGTCCTTTCTGCACCAGCTCATTGCCGGTAGAAGCTTTGGTGAGTATCTTAGCAAGTACCTCACCGTCGTAATTAGTGTTCTTGATATTAATCATATTCCTTTTTTTTATCAATTGAAACCGTTATTTTTCTTGATCTTGTCCCAAGTCTCCTCCCAAGTGTCCTTGTGGTTCGCCGGCTGATTGATTATATCCATAATGCGCTTCTTCACCGGAAGGGCATTCACAAGGGTCTTGCCCTGTTCATAGTCTTTTTCCAGCATGGCTTCGTAAGCCGGACGTTGTGACGGGGAAAAACGTTCCTCCATCTCGGCCTTGTCCAGAAATTCCTTCATCTCCTGCTTACGTGCTTCCACCTCTTTTTGTTTATACCCCTGGATCTCCTGCTTAAGGGATTGGTTCTCAGTGACAAGGTTGTCATACTTTCCGGCCTTGTCTTCCAGTGAGCCGATAATCCTGATCATATCGGCTTCGTTCGCACAGTTGGCAAACGCAGTTCTCTTCTTTAATTGTTCATACATAAAAGTATCGGGTTTTGAGTTAGTATTCAGCCGGTTATTGAAGATGGCATAGATATCTTCGTTCGTGCTTTCTTCCGGAACCGGTTCTTCCGTATCGTAAATTCCGTCAATAAAACCAAGGTCCAACGCCTCTCTTGCCGTCAGCCAATGATCCTTTCCGTCAAAGTAGGTATCCTTAATCTCTTGTTTCTCCTTACCAATACGGGCGGCATACATTTCCGCCAGAGTATCTTCCAGCCCTTCTATTTCCATTGCCATATCCTTGAGGTCCTGTTTGTTGCCATAACATCCTCCATAGACATTGTGCAGCATTAACCGGGCATAACGGCTCATTTGTACAGGCTTTCCGCAAAGGGCGATCACGCTGGCCATACTTGCAGCTACGCCATCCACATATATGTGTATGTCCGCGTCACTATTACGGATGGCATTAAATATGGCAAGTCCCGTATATACACTGCCGCCAAGGGAGTTTATACGAATGTCGATACTCTTATATTGCGCAGCATAACCATATAGTTCTGCTGCGATATCGGCATCGTTTACTGGACCGCCAATATCTCCGTATATGAGAATGCACGCTGTATCGGGTGAAGGAATCATATTGAAGAAAGTCTTTTTCATCGCTTTCATTGTTTTTTGCTGCAAAGATGAGCGTTTTTTTTACCAAATGCAACCCGTATAAAACATGATGCATTTTTACAGGTGCATGATACTCCTATAAAGCCTTATTATATATTTAACACATTGCATATCTTTTGTTTATATCCTAACTTTGCGAATAAATAAGATATAAATATGGCAGACCTAAAAACAGAAGAAAAGAAAGCACTTGCTAAAGAATTATTCCTAAAATGCGACCTTACTCTTGAAGAAATCGCAGGTAAGGTAGGAGTAACCAGGCAAACCATTGCCAGATGGGCGTATGCAGGTACGTGGAGTGAATTGAAGGCGAG
Source organism: Bacteroides sp. AM16-24 (assembly GCF_003471885.1). Classification (NCBI taxonomy): domain Bacteria; kingdom Pseudomonadati; phylum Bacteroidota; class Bacteroidia; order Bacteroidales; family Bacteroidaceae; genus Bacteroides; species Bacteroides sp. AM16-24. The sequence continues at coordinate 71,972 of NZ_QRKI01000014.1, read as the reverse complement.
CCTGTCCATCACACGCGAGCAACAGATAGCCTATATGTACCGGCAGATTTCTGAAATCAATGATAAGATACTCGGAAGGAATCCGGGAGAAAGGTATGCAACTGCTGCGGAAGCCGACACTCTGAACAAGTTGGCGGCTGCTGTTAAGAAGATGGAGACGGATATCGGAATTTCGGATATTATCAGCACAGGAATAAGGTTTATCAACTGGCTGCGTACAGCAGACCTGGACAAGGCTAAAGAATATACCATATTGTGGGATTTGTTTATTAAAGACCAGATAGCCAAATGAGATTGACACCCGACGAAAGACAAGCATATGCCTTATGGGAAGAATTCAAGCTAAACATGGAAAGGGTCACTCCTGCGGAAACGGAGCTGACAGAAGCTGAGAAAAAGAAAAAGCTGAAGCGTCTGGAAGCAGACCCTGTAGAATGGATCATGTATTTTTTTCCGGAATTTGCAAAGTCCGAATTTGCTCCATTTCATATCCGTGCGATTCGCAGATGCACCACCCACATGGAATGGATGGAAGTGTTGTCCTGGGCGCGAAGCCTGGCAAAGAGTACCGTGGTCATGTTCATCGTGCTGTATCTTGTGCTTACCGGAAAGAAAAAAAACGTGATGATGGCCAGCGCAACGGTGAATGCGGCCATCCGCCTGTTGGCTCCTTACAAGAAACAGTTGGAGACCAACGCTCGCCTGAAGGCCTTTTATGGGAATCAGGTGACACTCGGAAAGTGGAGTGAGGAAGAGTTTATCCTGAAGAATGGGGCGTCCTTCCGTGCCATAGGTGCAGGAAGTGCTCCACGCGGATCACGTAATGATGCAGACCGTCCGGATGTACATCTGCTGGACGACTTCGATACCGATGAGATATGCCGCAACCCCGACCGTCTGGAAGCGCAATGGAAATGGTGGGAAGAAGCGTTTTATGGAACACGAGACATTGCTGTGAAACTGCTGGTCATATTCTGCGGGAATATCATTGCAAAGGACTGCTGTATTGTGCGGGCGGGGAAAATGGCTGACTCTTGGGATATCGTCAACGTACGTGATGAACATGGGAAATCCACCTGGCCGCAGAAGAACAGCGAGGAAGCCATAGATGTCGCGCTTGCCAAGACCAGCACGGCCTCCGTACAGAAAGAGTATTATAACAATCCGGTATCCGAAGGGTCGATATTCAAGAACCTGGTCATGGACACAATACCACCGCTCAGGAAATTCAAGTTTCTGGTCATATACGGTGACCCGTCCCCGGGAGAGAGTAAGAAAAAACAGGCAAGCTATAAAGCGGTATGGCTTATGGGAAAGATTCAAGGCAAGCTGTACATCATCAAGGGACGCCTGTTCAGGGGAAGCAACGAAGAGTTTATCGAGTCATTCTTCGACCTGTATAGTTTTGTGGGAGGAAAGACCAACGTGTATTGCTATGTGGAAAACAATAAGCTACAGGACCCTTTCTTTAAACAGGTTTTAAAACGTCATTTAAATCGCCTGAAAAAGAAAACTACAGTCCAGTTGAACATACTACCGGACGAAGATAAGAAAACCGATAAGGCGACCCGCATCGAGGCGAACCTGGAACCTATGGACCGGGAAGGAGAACTGGTATTCAACCGGGAGGAGGCAAACAGCCTGGATATGAAAGAACTGATGGAACAGTTTAAATGTTTTGAGATGACTTTACCGTACCCGGCAGACGGACCTGACTGCATAGAAGGTGGCAACAGAATCATAGACAACAAGACCGCCTTAATGGACAAGACATATACCCAATCCCGCGCAAACATGCGCAGATTGAATAAATACAGGAGGTGATTATGGCAGAATTTATTAACATGGAAGATTATGACGCAACCATCCATCAGGATATCCTGAATGCAGTGACAAGGGAGGATGATGCCATTGTGGAAGTCTGCGAGGACCAGGCTATAGCTGAAATGCGCGGATATATGGAGTCGCGCTATGATTGCGATAAGATATTCGCTGCAAGAGGAAATGAACGGAATACGCTTGTGCTGATGTTCGCAAAAGATATTGCGATATACCATGTGCTATGCGTGCATAACCCTCAGAAAATATCCTCTATCCGTAAGGAGCGGTATGAAAGGGCCATAGAATGGTTGAAATCCGTTGGAAGGATGGAGATCAGCATTGCAGATGTGCCGTTATTGAACAAGGACGCACTGAAAGAGAAAATGCCTTTCCAAATGAGAAGCAATCCGAAACGAGTTACACACTATTGATATGACAAGAAAAAAGAATAGAGGACGGATTACCGTCAGCGGAAATATGCCGTTACCCGGACGAAAAGAACCGGGAACGGTCATCATAACACAGCCCAAGAGGTTTTTCCTTGATATGAGCGCCTATATGATGGGTGTCAAGGGAGCGGAGAATGTGGATTTCTCACAACGGACGAAACTGTATGATATCTATACGGACGTATTGTCAGATGGGCATTTGTCAAGCGTCATAGAGAAAAGAAAAGCCGCCTTGCAATGTTCACAGATAGAATTCAGGAGAAACGGAAAGCCCGATGAGAAAATAAACACCGTTCTGAATTCACCGTGGTTCTTTGACTTTATAGGAGATGTAATGGACGCCACCTTCTGGGGATTCTCCCTCTTCCAGTTCTACCTGGACAGTAAGGGATGGATGAATTACGAGCTGATCCCTCGCAAGAACTATGACCCTGTCAGGAGACTTCTTTTACACCGTGAATCGCAAATGACAGGTACCAGCATTGATGAGTTCAAGCACACGTTGTTTGTCGGGAAGCCTCGGTCACTCGGAAAACTCATGGATATCGCTCCCTATGTTATATATAAAAGGAACGACCTGGCCGACTGGGCGCAATTCTGCGAGATCTTCGGCATGCCCATACGGGAATATACCTATGACGCCGGAGATGACGAAGTGCGTAACCTTACAGTCAAGGATATGGAAGAACAGGGAGGAATGGCGGCATTCCTACATCCGAAAGGCAGTGAGTTGAAACTTATCGAAAGTGCCGGAAAAACGGGAAGCTCTGATCTCTACAAGTCTCTCTATGACACCTGTAATGACGAAATCAGTAAAATCGTACTCGGTAATACGCTGACTACGCAAGCATCCGAACGGGGGACACAAGCTCTCGGTACCGTTCAGGAGAAAGGAGAGAAACGCATCAACCAGGCAGACCGCATACGCATACTGAACATCCTTAATTATGATATGACGGATATATTCAACACTTTTGGATACAACACTGCAGGCGGTGAATTCTATTATGTGGAGCCCAAGGAACTGACGGCGACACAGCAAATGGACATCATCGGAAAGATGAAGAATATGGATGTGCCGGTATCTGATGATACTGTATACGAGATATCCGGTATACCCAAACCAGACAATTACGAGCAACTCAAGCGGGAAAAGAAAATGGAAGCGGGACAATCGCAACGTCCTGCAGAACAACCGCCTGGTACCGGAAACAGGGAGAAGGAAGAAAAACAGAGGAATGGGTTGTTAAAGGAACTGAGGGATTTTTTCGTCGGAGCCCCGAAAAAAGGGGCTTTAGAATGGTAATGAATGACCTCTACGGGAAGAAATGCCCCGTTTGCCATCCAAGAAATACGGCGGCGGGAGGCATAAGTATATCCGCGGAAATAATGGCGAAGGTCCTGAGGGATATTTTCGAAAAGAAATTCAATGTCAGGGAAGATATTGATGGGGAACTGTACGAAGCAACATTGGAAATATTCAACCGGGCTGCCGATGAAGGGTTCACAAGCATTGAACCTGATGATCCAGAATTCGACTTCCTGGAGCAAATACGTGGAAACAATGAAGTATTCTCTGCCTTTCGGACGCATCGGATGCAGAACGACATAGCTGCACAACTGCTTGATACGGATGGACGCCTGAAACCTTTCCCGAAGTTCCAGGAAGACGTACAGTCCATTATCGGCGAATACAATACCAACTGGTTGCAGACGGAATACGATACGGCCGTATTGCGGGCTCACCAGGCTGCAGACTGGAAAAAGTTCGAACGGGACAGTGACATCATGCCCAACTTGAGATGGATGCCGACAACCAGCGTTGAAGTAGATGAAATACACCGTCAGTTCTGGAGCATAAGGCTCACATTGCCAGTCAACGACAGTTTCTGGAAATACCACCGTCCGGGAGACCGGTGGAACTGCAAATGCAGCCTGGAACAGACGGATGATAAGCCTACCCCTGCAGATGGGATACCTGTTACCGATGAGAAGCCGGCACCCGGACTGGATAACAATCCGGGAGAGGACGGAAAGCTGTTCAGCGATTCGCATCCGTATATAGCTGACGCCTACCAAGGAGCCGGTAAGGCTGTAGAAACGTTTTTGAAGAAAAGGAGGTAACATGACCATCAAGGAAGCCATCAGGATGCTGGAAGCTAAATGCAAGCTGATAGAGAAGACTTGTAAGGATACCATACCACGGAAGATAGGCGTTAAGGCTGTCAACCTTACCAACCGGAACTTCCGGGAAGGAGGATTCAATAACGGAAGCCTGCAGCCATGGAAAAAGGCCAAGAGGCAGGAGGATGATTTCCAGAAGAAAAAGATGGCATCGAGGTACGGACCCTTGCTGTCATCCAGAAATCATCTCTCCAGAAGCAACGGATATGAAGTGCAGGTGGAAGGGAACAAGGTCAGGGTAATCCTAATCAATCCGGTGGATTATGCAGCCATAAATAACGAAGGAGGTACCATCCAGACTAATCCCAGGGTAACCAAAAAAATGAAAAAATTTTTCTGGGCAAAATACTATCACCTGGCAGGCATTACAAAAAAAATGGGTAAGAAAGCCCGCAGGCAGAAGCAGGAGAACCTGCCACCGGAAGCGTTGAAATATAAGCGCCTGGCATTGACAAAGAGGGCAACCCTGAGAATCAGGGCGGATATACCGAAACGTCAGTTTATCGGGCCAAGTAAAGACCTTGATGAAATAGTGAAGACAACCGTTATAAATGAACTTGAAAAAATTTGGTAAAATGACAGAAACATTATTTAACGACGTTCAAAGTCGTATAGCAGAGAGAATGCCCTGGCTGAAGGGCCAGGTGGATGAAGATTACGGGCAATTGGAAATGCTCTATCGTGAGGATGCGGATTCAGACACATATCCTCTTATATTTCCATTGGTGCTCATTGATGCTCCCACATGCGAGTGGTCCACGCTCAATGGTGTAGGAGTGAGCATACAAGATGGCGTATGCCGTATTGTGGTAAAACTGGCGATAGATTGCTATGACGACACGCATTATACCAGCGGAACTGCTGACAAGGCCAAGGAACGTATGCAGAAAAACAGGGAGGTCAACAGGGCTTTGCAACTGTTTAAACCGGAAGGAGCGAAAGGACCGATGTTGAGGGTGTCAAGTAGGAACTATACCATGCCGCACGGTATCAAGGTCTATGAACAGACGTATGAATGCAAGGTAAGGGAAAACCTAATCCTTGAAGAGGGATAGCTGACGTGAAGGACGGGAACGGCGGACACGTGGGGAAGGTTTTATCTCCATATTGTCCAACATTCCAAGATTGGCATGAATAATGGCGCGAATACGGTCTATGCTCAGGAAAAACTCTTCCTCGGAGAGGATACGGTAAGTATCATCGAACCGGATTCTACGGATTTCCGTCCAATAATAATAGCGGCGCAATAATGCCTCGTTACGCAATTTGATAAGATTAGAACTACGACCTTTTACCATACCTTGAAGCTAACTAACTGCAAATATACTAAAGATTTAATACTTATGCAAAAAGGAGGGTTATTAAATGAAAAACCCTCAACGCTTTCATTTTAAACTACCACGTAAAAAACGAAACGACACACCGGTCTGACGTTGAGGATGAATCTTTAACGCAGGCCGGTGCGCTTATGTTCACCTGCCATATAATATTTAACTATTAAATCGATAATTATGTATAAAAGCGAGGTTTTCATGAAGTTACTCAAGTTAGTGGCAGAAGAAACAGAAGTTCCGGAAGAAAATATATTGGGGAACGATAAGGACATGGAGACGACCGATGCACGCTATGTACTGGTAATATTGCTTTCAGAAGTCGGAATGTATCCTAAACAGGTAGCTATACTGCTTAACAGGACATCGCGCGGAATACGTCACCTGATGTCCCGGAATATGACCTCACCGATGATTGGAATATATCTGGAACGAGTGAGGAAGAGGGCTGGAAGTGAAGACTCAAAGAGGGTACGCTAAGTGAGTACTTTTGCTGCACGGTCACATGGCCGGAATTCCAAAAATATTTGTTATGGAAGCTGAAGTAAAAGAAGTTATTAAGGAAAAGGAGTATGTTCACGGGGATCGTGACTACGACTGTTATGATTATGGACGTGACCGCTTTGCATCCAAAGGGGTAGCAGGTGCAGGCCTTGGACTGGGTATAGCTGGTACTGCCCTTGGACTGTGGGCACTCTCCCGTAGAGGAGGCTTGGGGTTCGGAGGCGGAATGCCGGAGAATGTCAACATCAACACGGTCAGTGATGCAATCGCCGGACGTTCGGGTGGTGCACCCACTGCATTCATGGCGTGGGAAAAAGGTTGTGAGGAAGCACTTGCTTTGACTAACGCAATGTGGGGACTCAAAGTTAACACTCAGGAGCAGATGTATGCTCACCGCGATGTTGACGTAAACGAAAAGTTCCAGCTATGGAAGTCACAAGTAGATGCCGATTTCGGCTTATACCAATCACAAGTGAACGGCGACTTTGGTCTATACAAGTCACAGCGTGACTTATACGACGTGTTGAACGAACGCTACAGTGCCAAGTTCAACGAACTGGACAAGAAGATTGCTGTATTAGAAGCTACACGTCCTTACCAGGATCGTTTGATCCAATGCGAGATTGACAAGGCTTTCACAGCCTCAATCAATTACACAGACCGTAAGACTTGTCGCGCAATCTATGGTGTTGTTGGTTTGCCTTCTACTCCGACTGTTACAGTTTTGGAGGGTGCAAACCCTTTCGGATGCAATTGTCGTACTCAGGCAGCGTCAAATCCAGCAGCATAAAAACTGCAAAAAGCGTGAAGAAACGCAAGAAACGTTAGTGGTAAAGCCCCTTCGGGGGCGATACCACTTTCATTTACCAACCACTAACAACGATTTATTATGAATTTTGGAGATCCGTTATTACAGCAAAGAACTTTTTCATTGCCCGAACTTGAAAAAGAACAGGAAGTAATGCAGCAGAAAATAGCTGAAATGAAAAGAAATTATCAGCAACCTTCTCAGCCGGTTACTCCCGTATGGGATGAGATAGATCAGGTAACTGCTTCACTGACAGACAAGGAGTTCGATTACTTACAACATAACCAAGAATTCCAGGAAAGCAGTGCAAATATACAGCAAATATTACATCGTGAATATATGCGTATTATGCGCCCTATTGTGGAAAATAATACAAAAGATGGAAAGGATGCTTTAGACAAACATCTGACGCTTTTAAAACGCATTCAAAAGACAGCTAAAGACGAAGCCAATAAAAAGGAGGCACTTATGAATGAATACATAATGCAATACTCTCATCTTACCTGGCAGGAATTCATTGATATGAAAAACGGCAAGCAGCCAGTACCCAAAACACCTAAAAAATAAATTCGATGGAAGCAAAGGAAAAACTTTTAGATTTGAAAAACAAGACCATAGACTCACTGGAGGTATGGATTGACGGAAGGATAGATGACTTTGTTGCTCAGAATCCTAATTTAAAAATCGCCTCTGTATACATGAAGAGAGGAGCTAAGAATTATCTTACACGTGAGAGGGGTAAAATAGAGAATGTAATTGATAATGCCGCATTATTCATTTGCGATGAACAGGGAAATATAGATGCGGACATGTTGTTCAAGGACATGATGACCATGTTCCGTGAAATGGATGAAACACCGTTCGGGAAAGGATTAGTACAGGGAACTGTAGGAAAGGGAATAATTCGTCTTAAATTACCGGATAATCCGATATTTAACCTTATGTTCGGAAATACGGGTGCAATCAAAATTACCGAAGCTGATTTCCTTGAGTTGAAAGAACTTTTTAATACATAAGTATGATGGATTATAAAAATATGATAATGGCGGCCAAGAATACCGGCATATCGACAGAAAAAGCCATGTGGCAAAGTATAGACGGAATCAATGGGATGCTCTGCAAGATGAAAGAGGAACATCCGGACTTATTCTGGAAATTTATGCGTGAACAGCATGGAATACTTTACGGAAATCATTATGACGAGGCGTTTGCCATATATGACGCATCATTGATACGTTATACTGATAGGAACGGAAAGAAATGTGAAGGGCCATACTGGACACTTGAACAGATTGAAATCTCCACCAAAGGTATGACTTTTCCTGCAGGGACTACGAAATGGGACAAATACGTCGCTTTTAACTCCTTCTATGCAGATACCTGTACTGTTTTGGAGGAAGAGTCGATCATCAAAACCGCACATAAATTCTATTTTATGGATGAAGATGGTCCACAGGGAAAAATATGGATATCTATGGAAGCCATGTATGAAGCCAAATAAAAGATTTACCCAAGAAAGACTGGAAAAACTGCTCTGTAAAACAATACCCTTGGCTATACTGGCAAGGGTATTGCTGTTATTTACATAAAATTTCATGAAAAGTTATCCATTCATTTTTTTATAGATTTGAATTAAACAAACCCTAATAGTTTACCATGTTTTTCCAACACTTTTACTAATTCATCCTCCTCTATTTCCTTCATACTTTTCCTGATGCAGTACTCTTCATCGGAACAGTGGTAAAATAATTCTCTAATTTCATTTACCATTTCCCAGCATTCTTGACGTATCTCCATTGCCTTGTGTTGGAGAGAATAAGCATTCTTTATTTCCTGCTCCATATCCGGCAAAAGAAGCTTGATAAGTTCGTCATACTCACATTTATATAAGTGAATTGAAACACCGTCAGTTATATCAATATCAATTCTTCTGTCTGATAGATCATTGTTTCTTATCTTCATAGTCATATTATTATTATTTATTTTCATCTTCTCTGTCGCCAGACTTATATTTCCAATAGCTATCCAAACAAGAATATATTGTAACGCAGATTACCAAAACTATTACAGTAAACCAAAACCAATCAAATTCCATATTATTAGTTATTCGTTTATATTAGGAACCTGGCCCACTTTCATATAGTAGTCAATGCTTTCAGGTGCAGAGGGTATCTTTCCTTTTATCATATCAACTACATGATTCCATGAACGCATTACATTTCGATCTAAACATGATTCTCTTTTAGGAGAATCAAGCGCATTTGCTACCATCCGAAGTGTATCAGCTATTTCTTTTAGCTCCCAAAGAGGAACTTTTATCATTTTAGTCAATTCGCTCATATTTATTCAGTTTTGAGGGTTATTTTCCTAATGATTTTATAATTTTCCGTTCTCTTTCGGATAACTCCCATATTATAGTATTATCCTTTTCTGCTGCTGCTTTCT